>JANMYC010001385.1:0-7593 GCA_031381715.1 Saprospiraceae bacterium | reverse complement strand
GGAGCTTCTAATAAATTGCCTGTTAGGTAAGTAATCATGACTTTTGTAATATTAAACGCAAAAGTAACAAAAGTGGTTTCATCCACAAATTAAACAAATTATTTTATAAATAATAATTTTTAGTAGTAAAAGTTGCCATTAGGATTGATATGGACGCTTATTTCTAAACCAGCTTCGGTTATTAATGTCTTCATGGCTGTTTTAGTCGGTTCATCAAATACGACTAAAGCGGCTATACACTGAGGGGGTACGTGGGATTTAATGAGGCACTCAGCTTGTTTACGGCGCCTACGGTCAGTATTATCCGCTTTATCGCGCCAAGCAAGGGCATTTATACTCGTCCAATCCAATTGATTCAAATCTTCAATATCAGTAAAATATCGTGTAATATTGTTTTTAGCGTGTCCATCCGTAAAAACATAAGTGCATCCTTTGTCAATCAAATATTTCAACTTACAAACAATATAGATAATATCCGATTGGGGGCGTTGAACTACTTGCCCATATCCTGTTGCTATATTCAGTAACATAGGAGAACGATAACCAAAATAAAATGGCACATAATCCCCTAAACTACCATAACCTTCTATTGGAATGGGATATTCGTGCCGTTGACCTGTTAAGGTAGAATTGCCGATAAAAATATTATTAGGGTCAAAAAAAGGATGACCGATACAGAACATACCCCGTTCAAGAATGTATGCAATATTCTCTCTATGTACGATTCGATATAAATTGACTTTTTCGAGTTCCATTTTATGATGAATGATCTTTAATGTGTAGCTATTAAGTAGGCGTATAAAAATAAACGCTGCTATCGTCGGGCTGAAAATTATACAAAATTCGGAGCAAAGCGGAGAGTTTTGTATAATTTTCAGAGCCGACTTGAAAAGATAGCGGTGTTTATTTTAGCCAACTACTTACATGCTTTATTTTACAGAACTTTTGCACAAATGTAGATAGAATTTTAGTTTTTCAGTATTGCCCTAAAAAGCCTCCAAGAAAGTAGTATTTTTTGTGCCGACATTTGATAGTATATTTTGCAACAGCTTGTTGCAAAATTAATAATTCAATGAACCCGTACCATTTTACGCAATTTTGCCACAGGCTGTGGCAAAATTACATAAGTAGCACTGGTTCACAGTTACAGTGGTTGAATCTTATCAAATGTATCAGCATTATCAAATAGGCCCATAGATTTCAGATACAGATACGTTGTTTCAAGGTTTTTATGGCGCAATTGAGCCTGTAAATCCTTTATACCTATTCCATTCAGATACGAATCCACAACGCCCGTATTTTTCCAACTATACATTGAATATCGTTTCCCACCTTTATCAAAAGCCATCTCATCCAAAGCTTTGCGGTGGAGTTTACCCCAATAATCAATGCACAAACGCTTTTCTGATGGAAGCCCATCCTTTCCAACTAAATACCAATGCTGAGGATATTTAGAATAGTCTATTTTTTCTAGTTCAGAGGCAAAAGCCCGAGGAATAACGATGTGTTCGGTAAAGCCGTTTTTACTGTTATCAGATTCAATTTTAAGGCGCTTTAGGTGCAAATCCAAATCAGATACTTTCAAATGAATCAACTCATTACCATTTCTGACATAACAGTAGTACACGAATTTACAGGCAAACCATAGGGCGGGATAATGCTTGTCGAAATAGTTTTTTATTTGCAATTTTTGAGCAGGCTTGTAATAGTCTCGTCCGATAGACCCACCACCCCGCAGCCGTTTGGTTTTATCAAAAGCCGATTTGCGGATAGAAGAGGAACTCTTATCAACTGACTTCACTAATGATTTCAGAATTCGCCTATCATTATTAACAGTGGTAACAGCCCTCCCACTCTCAATACGATATTTAAGATAATCAGAAGCCACAGAATGGTTGACGGATTCATATCCTTTTCGTCGGCAGAACTCATCGAACTTTCTCAGTTTCGACCTGTAAGAAGATTTAGACTTTTTCTTGAGATGAGGCTTTTCAGATAAGACATCTTTGAGCCTTTGAGAAGCTTGAAGCGAGGGTGTGTATGTATCCTTAACGACAACAGCCCTCGGTTCGATAGTTCCAGTAGTGAGCAATTGTTCTTTAATCCGTTCAAACTCAGCTAACCGCTGGCTTTCTGTCATTTTAACGGGAATCCACTCCCTCTCAATAATATTTTTCTGAGGATTAAAGAATTCTACGTACCAGCGTTTAGAAATATCTCTACTTAAAGGATATAGGATTATCTCTTTTTCAGACAAATTTTTTTTGTGTTTCCCCATTGTTCAATCTTTGACCCAAATAGGAAAACCAATTTTGATACCTCGTAACTAATTGATAATCAATTAGTTATAAACATTAGCGGAGACTGAGAGATTCGAACTCTCGGTACCCTTTTGAAGTACACACACTTTCCAGGCGTGCTCCTTAAACCACTCGGACAAGTCTCCTTTTCGTTAATCGGCTGCAAAAGTATATTTTTTGGAGTTAATATTCAAATACCCCCTCAGTATTTTCGAGGTTTTTACGTTAAAGAAATCTTTTTTGAAATTTATTCAACATAGGCAGCGTTTTTGTACCTTAAGTTATCTAAGAATCAATGGGGAATTTATTGTTAATTCTGAAAGCAAATTTTTAGAGTAGATTATTGAAATTATTTTTAATAATAATTTGTAATCTATTGATATTTAAATAGTTAAATTATTTTACTGATTTATTTAAATTCAAAATAAGCATATCTTTGCTTTTTCAAAAACCGATTATTCCTGAAAGCCGATTCTTTTTCAATGTATTTTTGACTCAAAAACCATATTTAAAAAACCTATTCGAGGGGTTATTTAAAGATTTTTAAAAAATTAATCTTAAAATCAACTTTTAAATGAGGTTTAGAAACGGACAAAAGCATTATAGAACGTGACGGAAAATGAAATTATACAAGGCTGCCAACGCGAAGACCGACGCTGTCAACGTGAAGTTTTCAATCGTTATGCTGGAAAGATGATGACTGTATGTCTTCGTTATACGCATCATCGAATGGAAGCTGAGGATGTTCTTCAGGATGCATTCATCAAAGTATTTGATAATATTCATAAATTTGAAGGAAAAGGCTCTTTTGAAGGTTGGATTCGCCGAATAGTGGTGAATACGGCTTTAAAAAACACAATGCGCCACGGTTTTCAAAAAGAATTATTCGGCGTAGAAAATGTTATTGAAATGAGCGAAGCCCCCTCAGTATTTTCAAAAATGACGGAGGATGAATTGCTCAAAATCATAAGCCAACTCCCCGATGGCTACCGGACGGTTTTTAATCTCTTTGTTATTGAAGATTATAGCCACAGAGAAATTGGGGAAGCATTGGGAATAGAGGAAAGCACCTCTCGCTCGCAGTTGGTAAAAGCCCGTAATATGCTTCAACACAAAATATTAGATGCTCAAAAGATAACGATATGAAGGAAGATTTTACTCATGATGACATTTTAAAACAGAGACTTGAGGACTATGAATCCCAAGTACCTGATGATATGTTTGAGCGTATCATGAGTCAGCGTGCTTTGCCCAATAGTTCTTCTGATGACATTTTAAAAGCCAAATTAGCCGGCTTTGAATCAGCGATACCAGCCGATATGTTTGATAGAATCATGAATGAACGCTCTAATTTAGAGCCTACACTGGACGACGTTTTCAACGCCAAATTAGCTGATTACAAATCACCTATTCCCGCAAATATGTTCAATAATGTGATGAATGAACGTGAAAACATTCACACACAGTTTGATTCAGCAGTCCAAACAAAATTAAACGGCCATGAATCGAATATGCCAGCAGACATGTTCGAACGCATAATGAACGAAAGAGATAATAGAAAACCTGTTGCAGCATGGTGGCAAACCAATCGTTTCCGCTTGGCGTTTGCAGCTTTGTTTTTATTGCTTTTGAGTTTTGGCTATTGGTCGGTATCTAATTCCTCTATTCAAAAAGGTGAAATAAATACCGTGGCTTCTGGTTCAAACAATCAATCACAAGTGAGCAAAAGCGATAATAGGAATGAGGGTTTTAATAAAAAAGAGGAGATAGAAAATGGGGTCGCTCAATCGAGTTCCCCTACCCTTTCGAATAATGATATCAATACGATAAATATTGTTGAAAAAAAAGATGGCAATAAAATAACGGGGCAATTATCAGACGTTTATAAATCAATTAAAAAGACAGGTGATAGTAATATCAAGGCTGTCAAAACGGCTTCCAACGCAGCAATAATCACAGCGAACGTTCCACAGCAAGTTAATAATCCCATTTCTGTAAGTCCCGTTATTGTGTCATCGTCAGTTGTGGATAATTCCATGACAGCAGCTCATTCAGAAATTCCTAACCGGATTACTTACGAATCTACGCCTATTGATATCCTTTCAAATAAAGGTATCCAACCGAATGTACTTTCACACGAGGCGGTTTTAAAAGTGTTGCCTTGTCCAAGTCCTGATGGTTGCCCTACCTTTGGTAAGAAAAGGTCAGGTTCTATTTTATGGTATTTGGATGCTTATGCAGCACCAGAGTACGCTATGCGTAACTTAAAATCGACCTCCAATGAATACAATGATTATTTGACGGCTCGTGATACTGTCGAAAAATCCATGTATGCTTTCGGGGCAGGTGTGAGGGCTACAGCGATGCTTCCAAGCGGCTTTTTACTGAGGGGGGGGCTCGTGTATGCACAAACGAATGAGAAATTTCAAAAAGATAGTTTCATAGAGCAAAAAATTCGTTATGTAGTAGATAAAAACCCTACAACAGGACAATTAGATACTGTGAGTATAGAAGTATCAAGTGGCATCTTTAGACAAACGCGCTATAATCATTATCGCTCTTTCGATTTTACAATTCAAGGTGGCTATGAATATCCGCTCTCTGATAACCTTACATTGGGGCTTAATGCAGGCGTGAATTTTAACATTCGCACTACCATGAAAGCGACTGTATTGGCGCAGGATTTACAACCACTCGTAGTCTCCAAGTCGAACACAATATATCGCACTACAGTCGGTACAAGTGTAGTAGGAAGCGTGGCAGCTTATTGGCGACTGAGTTATAACTGGCAACTGATGATTGAACCTCAGGTGCGTTATTATCTGAATCCGATTTCAAGGACGGATTATGTGCTGAATCAGAAATACGTCAATATTGGCTTAAATACAGGATTGAGATATAGATTTTAAAAAATCTAAAAAAAATCAATGTTCAAGCAGCGAATCTAAAACTTAAAGCATCTTAATTATGAACAACTAAAGAGAAAAGCAGCTGCAATTAAATTACAAGATGTTCATTAAGTAGTTGGGCTAAATAATATATAAGCCTATTTATCAATTATTTATGGCATGAACAAAGTTTACATTTTAACATGAAAAAAATACTTTTTTACATATCGATACTTTTCGCTTTGATATTAAGCGAGGGTTGTTACAAGGATAAAGATGAGTTTATTGTTACGAGTGTTGAAAAAATACCCGTGAGTAGTGTAAAATCTGATACAATTTGGGAAGATGAATCGAAATTGATTATACCTTCAGGAATAACTGTTCCACTTTTAAATATTGAAAAACTGATAAATGATCTCAACTTACCGATTATAAAAGATACTTTCATAGCCGAGCAAGGCGGAAAACTTGAATTACCTGACGATATAACATTTGAATTTCCCTCTTTTTGTTGCGTCTATAAAAACAATAATCAGCCTTGTAAAGGTAAATTGGACGTTGAATATTTAGTATTAAGAACAAAAGGTGAATTGATTGCCCATGATAAACCAACTGTTTCGTTGGGCAGGTTACTCACTTCTGGTGGTGTTGTTTATTTAACGGTCAAACAGAATGGTTTAGAAGTAAAATTAGCTCCGAATAAAACAGTAAAAGTCCGTTTTAAAACTAAAGCTATTGAATCCGGAATGCTCCTATTTGAAGGCAAAAGCTTAAATAGACTGCAATTTGACTGGTTTCCAATCAATGCAAGCACAAACCGCGATGTAGTTTCCACTTGGGCAGATTCTTCCCAAGAGAAAAAAGGATATCAATTGCTTCTTGACCGTTTTGGTTGGATTAATTGCGATAAATTCAATGAAGAGACCAATCTAACAAATAAATTCTGTGCGGCTGTTCCTGATAGTTTCACTAACCGCAACACAAGTATTTATATAGCTTTTAAGGATATTAATTCAGTAGTAAAACTTGAGGGCGCACCTTTATTGAAGCAGTTTTGCATACCAGTTAGTTACAAAGGGATTCCAATAGGCAGGCAAGTTACGGTCATTTCTATCTCAAATATTGACGGTCGCTACTATATTGCAACCCAAGAAGTAAAAGTGGAAGCAACCAATAATATTCGCCTCATACCTCAGCGCTTGACAAGAGACGAAATAAAAAAGAAAATATTAAATTTATAATTCTCTCATTCCTTCATGTTCTGAATAGACGAAGTCCTTGCACATACTGCGAGGACTTTTTTTTTGTAAAAAAATGAATTTTACAAATGTATGATTTACATTTGCTACGAATTTGTTCGTATTTTATTTTAAGTTTTGCATCTAACTCATTTATCAATTAAAACACTTTCCCAACATGAAAAAGCTATCAACATTTATCGCTCTTACATTCATTTTATTGTCCACTTTTTTAAAAGCTCAAACAACTACCGATAAAACATCCGCTAAAGTCAAAGTTTTTTTGGATTGTACGCGCCCGTGGCTATGCGATGAGGAATTTCTTCGAACTGAATTAAAAATGGTGGATTATGTCCGCGACCGATTTTTGAGCGATGTACATATTATCCTGAATACCCAATTTGCGGGTGGTGGCGGCGAACAAAACGAGCTGATACTGAGGGGCCTCAATAATTTCAGTAATATGCAAGACACCATTCGGTATTTTAATAATCCTACTACTACCGATGATGAAAGGCGCCAAAAATTACTTAAAAACCTCAAATTAGGGCTTATCCGATATGTGATGCAATCGCCTGCGGCAGATAATGTTGAAATAAATTTCAAAGAGAATAAAAAAGATGTGGACAACCAAGCCTCTTCTCCCAAGAAAGACCCTTGGAATTATTGGCAATTTTCATTCGGTACTTCTGGATTTTTTAATGGCGACCAAAACTACTCTTCGCAAAACATCAATATGAATGTTTCGGCTAATCGCGAAACCGAAAAAAGCCGCTTCGGTCTTGATTTTACCAATAATATCAACCGCCAAAAAATCACTGTTTCACCCGATGAAAAAGTGAATATCAAGACCGATGAACAGGGTATGGATTTGCGGTATGCCGTAAAGGTCAATGAGCATTGGGCTTATGGCTGTAATGGTAATTTTATAAGGAGCGTTTTCAGTAATATTGACGCACGTTTTTTCTTCGCACCTCGCTTGGAATACAGTGTTTTACCCTATAAACGCTTTAATAATGAGCGAATTACCATTCAATATTCAATAGGACCCGAATATTCACAATATGGTGATACCACGCTCTATTTTAAAACGAAGGAGGTTCTGATCAAGCACCGTTTGGGCGTCAATGGTTCATTCACAAAACCGTGGGGTAGCGTTAATATTGG
>JANMYC010001361.1:0-5168 GCA_031381715.1 Saprospiraceae bacterium | reverse complement strand
CAGACCGATGGTTTGAAATCGGGTGTAGATATACTCGTAGCAACGCCTGGTCGATTACTGGATTTGATGCAACAAGGCTTTGTTTCACTCAATGATGTTAAGTTTTTTGTCCTCGACGAAGCGGATAGAATGCTGGATATGGGTTTTGTGCACGATGTAAAACGCATCTTGACAAAACTGCCAAAAGAACGCCAAACCCTGTTTTTCTCCGCTACTATGGCGCCTGAAATTTTACAATTGGCTTCTGGTATTTTGAATAATCCTAAAAAGGTGGAAGTAACACCTGTTTCTTCTACTGCTCAAACAATTCAACAAGCCCTTTATTTTGTTGAAAGAGAGGATAAAAGACGCCTTTTAATCCATATTTTGAAGGATAAAGAAATAAAATCGGCATTGGTTTTCACGCGGACGAAGCATGGCGCGAATAGACTTGTACAAGACCTCTATAAAGCAGGTATCGGAGCGGATGCCATACACGGCAACAAATCGCAAGTGGCTCGTCAACGGGCTTTAAATCTTTTTAAAGCCGGCGAGTTGCGTGTTTTGGTAGCTACTGATATTGCAGCACGTGGTATTGACGTCGATTCTCTTTCGCACGTTGTGAATTATGAATTGCCGAATATTCCTGAAACGTATGTTCACCGCATTGGTCGGACGGGCCGTGCAGGCGCTTCGGGCATCGCTATTTCATTCTGTGATTCCGAAGAAAGGGAATATTTAAGAGATATTCAGAAATTGATTGCGCTACAAGTGCCGCTTGTTTCACCGCACCCTTTTGAATCTGAAAACAATACACCTGTGCAATACCCCTCAGTACGAATGCTTAATAAGCAGCCTGAGCGAGCGGGAGCCAGACCACCTGTTTCATCATCCAATCAACCCAAGCGCCCGATGGTGAGCTCTCGGGGAAATGAAAGAAACTCTTCTGAAAGAGATGGACATTGGAGACCATTTTCTCATAGAAGAGATAAAAAGAATTAAAATACTTTGAAATGATAAAGCCGATACTGACCTCTAAGTATCGGCTTCTTTTTTTATCTATTCACTCGTTTGACCTACAATTTCAATGACTTTTTCAAGTAAAATCCCTAATAAATCACTTATTTGTGTTGGTAAATAGCCTTTAGCATAAAGGCGTAATATAGTTTGTATTTCAACTTCCTCTCTACCCTGTTGTTTAGCTTCATCAATAAGTACTTCCATATCATATTTTTTACTCTTACTGATTTGGTAGAGTATATAATCATTTTTATCCATTTTGGATAATTCTGCAACATCAAATGCTTTCATAAATATGGGTTCATTTAAGATGTGAGGAATATTGTTAAAATCTTCTAAATTTTTTAAAAAATAGCACCATTTATCAAACTGATTCTCCAGTTCCTGTGCTGCTTTATTGAAAAAAGGCAATTGTAAAAATAAATAATGTAGCTTATCCGTCATCAAAACACCTTTTTCATCTTTCAATGAAAATGACCTTAATAACTGCCTTTCTTTCCAATAATCAAGGTTTTTATCATAATGAAAATCCAAAATACCTATCAAATATACTCTCGTCAAATTGAAATCCCATTTACCTTTCGGAGCTTGGGTTTGAATTGGAAAAGTGGTGTAATAAATTGACCTATCCATCATATAGGTCAGTCTCGACTTTTGCATTTCAACAATGAATTTTTCACCGTTTACATCTTCGCATAAAATATCATAAACCGTTTTTCTATCATCTTGATGGTCGGGTAATTGCTCAGTTTTCTGAAAATTCAAGGTTTTAATTTCATGAATTTTCGGTAACATCGAGTTCAAAAAATCCATTAGCAAATCTTTATTTACCTCTTCTCCGAATAGCTTTTTAAAGCCATAATCCGTTGTTGGGTCAAAATATATTGGCGTTTTTTCAAGTAAATCAGACATTGCTTTTACCGTTTTAGTTTTCTCAATCGTCGTATTTGTCTTTACAAAAATAAGTATTTTACTTCAAATTTCAAAATATACTCCATTTTAACATGAAAAACAAGCTATACTGAGGGGTCTGTATCGGCGTAACCGTATTACCGTTTCAAACGATGACACGGATTTAATCCAAATTATCCTTCAAAATATCCTCCGTTTCCTCAACGTGTCCGAAGGCATACGCCATTTTTTTGCGGTCAAATTCCTTTTCGTTATTCGCTAACCAGATAGTCGCCACGCCATTGCCAATGAAATTTGTTATTGCGCGCGCTTCCGACATAAAACGGTCAACGCCCAATAACAAAGCCAAACCTTCAATTGGTATCACTTTTACTGCCGATAATGTGGACGCTAAAACAATAAAACCACTACCTGTCACGCCCGCTGCCCCTTTCGATGTCACCATCAAAATGCCGATAATCGTCAGCATTTGGCTAATGGTTAAATGCACATTAAATACTTGCGCTAAGAAAATTACCGCCATGGACAAATAAATTGTCGTACCATCCAAATTAAAAGAATATCCCGTAGGAACGACCAAACCCACAACGGATTTGGAGCAACCCATTTTTTCCAATTTTTCCATCAAGTTAGGCAAAGCCGCTTCTGAACTCGACGTGCCTAAAACTATCAGCAATTCCTCGCGGATATATTTTAAAAAATCCCATAAATTGATTTTGTACATCCTCAAAATGCCCCATAGAACCACGGCTACGAATATGCCCATCGTCGTATAAACCGTTGCCATCAACTTCGCCAAAGGCAGCAACGTTTTAATACCATATTTCGCAATTGTAAAAGCCATGCCGCCAAATGCTCCAATCGGGGCAAACAACATAACACGGTGTAAACCCTTAAAAATGTATTTTGAAGCGACGGAAAGTGCATCAATTACAGGTTTTCGACCTTCATATTTTGACATAATGACGCCAAATAGAATCGCTAAAATCAAAACTTGCAACGTTGAATTATCTTGTAAGAATTTCCACCAACTGAACTCCGCCGCACTTTGCGTGTATTTTGAAATATCTCCTTTGACCCCCTCAGTAGTAACCCCATCTCCGGGGCGAATGATATTAGCCACCACGATACCAATGATAAGTGCAACCGTTGTCACCACCTCAAAATAAAGCAGGGCTTTTGCCCCCAATTTACCCACTTTTTTTAAATCCCCCATTTGGACAATGCCCAGAGTAATGGTCAAAAAGATAATGGGATTGATGAAAAGTTTAACCGTGGAAATGAATAAACCACTTAAAAACTCGCTAATTGTCTTGCCTAATTTGAGTTCTTGTCCTAAAAATGTGGTTTTTAAATCATTCTCTAAAACTTGCTTCAGGGCAATATCAGGAGCATAATGACCCAATAGAATACCGCAAATAATAGCCGTCAAAACCCAAAAAGTAAGATTTGTAAAGAGTTTTTTCATTTTGTTTTTTATTTTAAATAACACCCGTCAAATTTAATATCATTTTTAATAAAACAATACCTACTATGCTCGCAAATACAAGACGCTGAGTAATCGGTTTTACCCTGTGTGCCGCTTGTACTCCAAAAGGCGAAGTCAAAATCGAGCCCATAATAACAGGTGCTGCCATCTTAAAATTCAAATATCCCACTTGAGCCACGGGCAAAGGCAGGATATTGGGCTGTCCAAAACAATAATAAACGGATATGCTTAAAGCCATAATCGGCACCACCCCCACCGAAATAGAATGGGCTTTTTTCATCTCTAAACCCACAAATTCCGTGAAAAGGGGAATCATCACTATACTCCCTCCCATACCCGATAGAGCTGTCATGCTACCTGTAAAAAGACCAACTAATAAAAATGGAGTAGTTAAAAGGCTGGTTGAAAGGGCATTTGAAGGCGATTTTTGCTTAGGTTTTACCATAAAAAGGCGAAAAAGAGTTATCGATAGCATCATAGTAAATACCATATCAAACATCTTTTTGTTGTACCAATCACCCGATTTGATGATACCCGTCAGTATCACCGCCGCCAAAACACCCGTCGAAGCGGTGAGTAATATTTCACGTAAAAAAAAATTGCCTACTCTAAACTGTTTCCAACTCACTGCCGAACCCGTGAAAACCAATATTAAAAGCGCGTTGGCAATAATCGCCCGACTCAATTCTTCATCGTGAAAACCCAAACGGGTCAAAAGAAAACTAAAAATGGGAATATACAGTACATTACCGCCAATACCCACCATTCCAAAGAGGAAACCACCCAAACAACCCAGTATAAACAAACCGAATATTTCCATCCCAATATTTTTTGCAAGGTAGAAATTGAGGGTTATTTTTCCATAAGAAATAGAGAAACTACCGATTTACAGGGATTAAAATTGTCAAATTCCCCCCCATACCCCTAAAGGGCAGGGCTATTGGGTTCTAAAATATTATTATTTATGTGCGAGTCCGCTGGACTCGAAGCAATCACTTTTCAATATTTTCTACAAATGTATGAGTCTGCTGGACTCAATATTGGATTTAGTATTGAGTCCAACGGACTCACAGATTTGTAGAAAACATTTTCAAGCAAGTTATTTCGAGTCCGCTGGACTCGCACATTTGTCGAAATTTATAACCAATCAAAAATTCAATGTCGCATTCACGTAATAAAATGCCCCATTAAAACCAAACTGGTTGGCATTACGCGTGTAAGGCGTTTGACCCGTGAAATACGAGGCGTAATTTGAAAAGACCTTATCGGGATACACATTTGTGATATTGTTGCCACCCACCGAAACCGACAAATTTTTACCGATACCATACGTCAAAACCAAATCATAAATGGTTTTAGCCCCAAATGTCTGGCTGCGGTGCGGTTGTCCGGCAGGTTTTTCCCAAGCCACGACTTCACCAAAATGATTCGCCCGAACCGTGATATTAAACTTGTGCAATTGGTAACCCAATGATAACAACACCTTCTGACGCGGCTGCGAGGTTTCAATCAAACTGCGGCTGATTGTATCAATAATTAACACTTTTGCGGTTGTTCCTGCTTGTAAAACATCAGGCGTATTCCTTGCCGAAGCAATTTCCGTTTTATTCACCGTCAAAGCTAAACTTGCGTTAAAGCGGCTATTTTCATTAAAACTGTGCTTGTAAGTGGTCACAAAGTCAATACCTTTAGTTGTCGTGCTCAAGTAATTTGTGAAAAATGAAACTTGCTGAAAACCCGTAAAAATGGGTTTCAAAGCCGCCACACT
>JANMYC010001359.1:0-2828 GCA_031381715.1 Saprospiraceae bacterium | reverse complement strand
TTCTTATATTTTTCTTAATCAAGGCAAATTGATTGAGAAATAATGAATTATTTAAAAACAATTTAACGTAGAGTAAGGGAAATAGAAGAACTTAGTTGGGTAGTTTATTTTTTACTTTATCCCTTAGCTAAAATAAACACTGCTATCTTTTTAAGTCGGCTTTGTAAAATGTAAAAAATACTCTGCTTTGCTACGCATTTTATACATTTTACAGCCCGACAATAGCAGTGTTTAGGCGTACTTACTACATTTTATCATTTCCCCTCTTTCAACACTTTTAAAAGCAACTTAGCAACACCTTCTGATGAAGCAGGGTTTTGACCCGTCAATAAAAAACCATCTCTTCTGACATAAGAACCCCAATCAGCTCCTTTGGTGTATTTTCCGCCCAGTTTTTTGATTTCATCTTCCAATAAAAAGGGTACAACGTCTGTTAGTTTGACCGCTTCTTCTTCAGTATTTGAGAAACCCGTTATTTCTTTTCCTTTTACTAAAGGCTCGCCGTTGGGTGCTTTTACCTTAACCAAAGCCGCAGGCGAATGACAGACAAAAGCCACGGGCTTATTGTGCTTATAAAAATCTTCAATCAAAGCAATGGACGTTGTGTCATTGGCTAAATCCCATAAAGGGCCGTGACCACCGGGGTAAAATACCGCATCAAAATCCGATTGCTTAACTTCACTCAGTTTGACAGTGTGAGCCAATGTCTTTTTTAAATCGGCATCCTCATTGAACCGTTTTGTTGCGGGGGTTTGGGCATCAGCTGCTTCACTTTTGGGGTCAATCGGAGGCTGACCGCCTTTTGGCGAAGCGATGGTTATTTTGACGCCAGCATCTGCCATGACATAATAAGGCGCCGCAAACTCTTCAATCCAAAAGCCCGTTTTTCCGCCAGTGTTTCCCAATTCGCTGTGGGAAGTCAATACAATTAGTACTTTTATCATATTATTTTATTTAAATTATTATTTGCATATTTAAATATTGGGGTATTAGGATATTGAGATATTAGGGCATTGAGATATTGAGATATTGGGATATTGAGATATTGAGATATTGAGATATTGAGATATTGAGATATTGAGATATTGAGATATTGAGATATTGAGATATTGAGATATTGAGATATTAGGGAACTATATTAATAACTTAAATAACGTAACTACTCAGGTACTATTAAATTCCCCAATATCTCAATATCTCAATATCTTAATATCTCAATACCCTACTACTCAATATCAATTAACGACCTCATTAGAATCGTCCAAATGCATAATCATCACTGGAATATCCGCCAAAAGGGCGATGTTTTCAGTAATGTTTCTATGTACCAAGTTTTCCCAAAAACCACGGTGCTTGCTCACAAAGGATACCAGATTAACGGTGTGATTTTCGGCGTATTTTTTTAATTCTTCAATTTTATCGGGAGCGTATATTGTGTGCACTCGGAAGGTTAAACGCGGATCATTCATTGGATAAAGTTGGTTCCAAATCATGCTTTCTACGTTGTTTTCTTCTTCTTCGGGTGTATCCACGATGTGCACAAAATGCGCGTCAGCTTTCACCGACACAGCAAAGTCTGACATCTCTTTTATCATAGTAGGCGATGCCGTCAAGTAACTGCTGGCATACATTATCTTTTCAAGCCGATGCCATTTGGCTTCGTGCGGTACGAGTATCACTGGGCAATGGGCTTTATTAGCCAATTCAAGCGCGGTAGAGCCAATAATTTTATTAAAATTGCGCTTACCAGTCATGCCCAAAACAATCAAATCAACGTCTTCGGCTAATGACAGTTCTTCCAGAGCATCTACAACTGACCCCCTCAGTACTTGAGTCTTTACTTTGTGTTTTGACATTGCCCACGCGTCGCAACCATCTTCGTCCGCAATAAATGCTTCCATGGCTTCATGGCTCATGTCTTCCACTTCATCTTCGGTAATAGAGCCAATGATAATGTCTGAAACGGGAACGAAATATTCGTTTACGTTTACCACCGTGACTGCTGCCCCGAGTGTTATGGCTAAGCGTTTGGCATAATGGTAAGCATTGCGAGCGGTGTCTGAGAAGTCAGTCGGGACGAGGATATTTTTTATATTTTTCATGTTGATATTGGGTATTAAGATATTGGGATATTATGAAATTAAGGTGTTGGGATATTGGGATATTTATATTGTTGATTAGATTTGTTAAATATAATGTCTCAATATTCCGATACCTTAATATTCTAATATCATCTTAAAAAAGCGTACCCGCTCAGTATTGTTTGAATAATCCCACAATGGGGAATATTTGACTCATATTTTGATGATTTTGGATATCAATTGCCATTGACCGTCGCGCACTATGTGATAGGTCACTTCTCTGGTCAATTGAGTTTTGATGTCGGATTTTGATGTGCTTTCTAAATCATGAGGAATATTACCCCAGAATGTCTTTTCTTTTTGTACAGATATGTTCTTATTTGGAAAGGCAGCAGCCGATATAGGAACATTGATGTAAGAGTTGGAGGAGATATTTTGAGTTTTAAACATTTTTGTGGTTTTAGAGAGTGAAATAAATTTCAAGTCACAAAAGTGGGTATAATACTGAGGGGGTGTGTTACACAACTTTGGATATAAGTTGCAATATTCACACCTTCGGTGAGGTTTTAATATCAATAGAATCAATTATCATTTGTGATGACCTATTTAGGGAAAAAGTAAAAAATAACCTACCCAAAGAGATAAAAAAGCTATAACTTGGTGGAAAAAATGGTTGAGCTTTCATCGGAAATAAAAACGAGTATAAATTCTGCGTTAAATAAGTTAACAGGTTATAAAAGGCGCGCC
>JANMYC010001317.1:0-2005 GCA_031381715.1 Saprospiraceae bacterium | reverse complement strand
CGCTTCAAGCGGCGAAGGAGGATCGGCCTGAGGCGGGCGCGAAGCATTTGGTGCATCACCGTCGAATCTTGATCCTTCACGAGTCGTTCGAAGGAGACGAGCGAGCCCAAGTATCATCGGATTACACGAATTACACCAATTTAGATGTTGACAGAATTAAAGCGAATGACACTAAAATTGCCCTTAAGGGCAATTTCGTAAAATTCGATAAAATTTGTAAACATCTAAATAGGTGAAATTCGTCAATTCGTGGCTCTAAAAAAATTGTGTATGGTTTCAAAAGTTTTTTCAATAAAAAAAGGCTGTCATTTCTGACAGCCATTTTTTTAAGATTCAATGAGAAGGGATAGCTTCCCAATCAATATCTTGCTCTGTGGTAACGGTTTTGGGTGCGTTTGAATTAGTTGCTTTGGGCTTACTAATAAACTTGAAAAGGTTTTTAAAAGCGGAAAATTTCTGTGAGTTCATAATGTACAGGATTAAAATTAAATTAATAGAATCGGATGATTTCGTTATTTCAAATATACTTGCATTTGCAACAAAAAGTCAAGTATTTTTATTTCAATTAATAATTTATTAACCCAACTTTAACATTTATATAACTATACATTAGAGTTTTATTTCAATATAAAAACAATTTATTTCCAGTATTTTATATTCTTTTTCTGGTTTTAAAAGTGTAAATAAAATACGACACTCAAATTGAGGAAATAATTTCAAATAACGGTTTATTTTACAATAAATTTACCTTGGTTTCATTTTTAAAAGACAGTCATAATTCAATTCTAAAGATTATGACTGTCTTTTAAAAGTAAATTTAATACTTGCAGCAGGAAAAATAACCACTAAAACAAGTAACTCTGTTTGAACCCGCATCATTGCTACATTGTGAAGATATACTTCCTGCACCACCAGCATCACAATTGCTAAATTCAGCTTTCCCAATATCATTTATCGCATTAAAACACCTTGCTTTAGGCACAATATCAATCATCTCAGAGTTATTACTTCTCGTGGATAAATTAGAATATTTATCCGTAAGCATTTTGTAATTCATGGCATCAATTGACCTTATCAGGGCGAATCCTTCATATTGAGTGGTGATGTTGACGGTTTTAAATTTGTCAGGTAAATTTGCGTCAGGTAATTTTAGGAGATAATTAATATTGTCATCAAGATTTTGAATAAGTATCAAATTATTCAAAACCAGAACCTTTCCATTGACAATTTCTTTATTGACTTTTTCATTTTTAAGTTGCTGTAAATAAAATATATTATTAGGTTGTGTTGCATCATCCACCCATACAATTATCATATTTTCCTTTGTTACATTTATGTGGACTTTACCGTGTAAGCTCTGAACTTTGTCTTGTTCAAACTTTCCAATGTTATTTTCTGTGACATATTTATCAAAATCCAAAAATACGGCTTTATTCTCCGCAGGGGGATTGCAAGCAATAAACACAGTTAATGAAATAAAAAATAGGATGCTGAGGAGACGATTTTGTTTCTTCATTGTGATAAGGTTTTATGTTTTTAAATAATAGCTAAAGCTAATAAATTTGAGTGTAAATAACAAGAGTTACTGATGCGATTATGTGAACGGTGGGTTTTATTGTATGAATGGATAATCGCTTAAATCACAAATTTCACTTCTTTTATATCAAACTCTTCTAAGCCTTTTTTAGATTCAATTTCTAACTTGCCTGCTTCATTGACGCCCACTATTTTACCCGAAAAATAAGCGCCGTCGGGATATTGATAAAGAGCATCCTCTCCATACCGATACAATTTTGACAGGTACTCATCATGGATTTTGCCAAACTGTCTGCTTTTTAACTGTAAATAGCGACTTTCGATGCATTGGCACAATTTTTCAACTATATCAAATAACGGAAAAATTTCATTTTTCTCCAGACAAAAAGAGGTTGCGTTGGGTAAATCATTGAAAGCATTTTGATTGACATTTATGCCTACTCCGATGATACTTGATTGGATGCTATTT
>JANMYC010001293.1:0-4740 GCA_031381715.1 Saprospiraceae bacterium | reverse complement strand
GGCTTATACTGAGGGGGTACTCACAGATTTGGAATTGGATAAACACGTCCGTAAAATTTTAATGGCAAAACAATGGGTTGGTTTAGATAATTACAAACCCATAGTTTTGAAAAATTTAGTAAAAGATTTAAACACTATTGAATCCGATTTACTGAATCGCCAAATGGCAGAAGCGACTTTGACATTGGTTAAAAATCAGAATGATTTTATACCCATCAAAGATTTGACACAAAAAATCGCTGTAGTGTCTATTGATGCCAATACTGAAACGCCTTTTCAAAAAATGGCAGCCAATTACACCATCATTGATAACTATATTTTACCGATAAATGCCACCGATTCAGCAGTCCAAAAAGTGGTTTTACAAACCCAAAACCACGATTTAATCATCCTCGGCGTCCATTTGCAAAATATTCGCCCGGGAGCAAAATATGGTATTACTGATTTTAATCAAAAAGCATTATCAGCGTTATCAAAATCAGGTAAAAGCATCATCGTTATTTTCGGAAATCCGTATTCATTAGACAAATTACAAGGCATAAATGAAGCAAAAGCGGTCATTATGTCATATCAATTAACACCTTATACCGAAGAAGCTACCGCCCAAGCTCTTTTTGGAGCGATTCCATTTCAAGGGCATTTACCCGTTTCTGTGAATCAAAACTATATGACTGGGTTGGGCATTTCAACTAAAAGTATCGGTCGATTGGCGTATGGAATTCCTGAAATGGTGGGCATTGATAGCCGTGTTTTAATCTCCAATATTGATTCAGTGATTAATGTGGGTTTAAAAGAAAAAGCGTACCCCGGCGCAACAGTACAGGTGGCTAAAGAAGGCCGCGTTATTTATCAAAAAAACTATGGATTTCATACTTATGAAGCCGCTTTGGATGCACCACAAATTACAACCAACTCAGTCGTTTCAAAAGATAATAAAAACGATGTGATGGATGAAAAAGTGAAGACTAATTCGGATGTCGGATTTCAGATTTCGGCTGATACTCTTCCGAAATCCGAAACCCGAAATCCGAAATTTGTTAAAATGACCGATTTATATGATTTGGCATCCGTAACTAAAATAAGTACGTCCGCATTGGCGGTGATGCAAACGATGAGCGAAGGTAAATTTGATTTGGATAAAACATTCGCGGATTATTACCCTGATTTCGTAAATTCAAACAAAGCCAGCTTGAAATTTAAAGATATGTTGACCCATAAGGCGGGACTTAGGGCTTGGATTCCGTTTTGGCAAAACTGCATTGATTCGGTTCAAACTGTGAAAAATAGCGTAATTTACAAGGAAAAATACGCTAAAAACTTCAAATTAGGCTTTTTCCAACGCCTTTTTGGGGGAAAGAAAAAGCAAGATAAAAAAATAGCCCAAGCGATTCGGGCAGATAAAAATCTGTGGAAAGAGAGTTTCACTCCCGCTTCCGTTACTTGGTTACCGAATACGTTTTCAAATACCCCAAATATGGATTTTGCGGTTCAAGTAACCGATAATCTTTGGTTGCATAAAAATTACAGCCAAACCATTTTTAAAGATATCAAAGATTCACCTTTAAAACCCGAGCAAGGCTACGTGTACAGCGATTTGCATTATTACACTTATCCAAGCCTTTTTACAAAATTAACGGGCATAGAATGGGAAAATTATTTGAAAAAAACTTATAAAGCCATCGGCGCTAACTCATTGACTTACAATCCATTGCGCTTTTATCCAAAAGCCCAAATTGTGCCTACTGAATATGATTCTTTTTTCCGTAAAACGCTCATTCACGGGCGCGTTCACGATGAAGGTGCAGCCATGTTAAATGGCATTTCGGGACACGCAGGGCTTTTTGGAAATGCCAATGATTTGATGAAATTGATGCAATTATACCTTCAAAAAGGCTCATATGGTGGGCAGCAATTCATCAAACCCGAAATAGTAGATTATTGCACTAAATATCAATTTCCTGAATTAAAAAATCGCCGTGGCATCGCCTTCGATAAGTTAGATTTTAATAAAAAAGTCAGTAATGGACCCCAGTCTGCCTCGCCCGAAAGTTTCGGGCATTCAGGTTTCACGGGAACTTTTACGTGGATTGACCCTAAATATAATATTGTGTATGTCTTTTTATCGAATCGTGTTTATCCAACTCGCGACAACGGTAAAATTGGCACTTTAAATATTCGGACGGAAATTGGGGAAGCTATTTATAGGAGTTTAAAGAAGTAAGTCGCCCCCCCTCAGTATTTTTAATTAAAACAAAGTAGTCAAACCAATTTAAAAAATGAAAATTTTAAAGCTCGTTTTAACCTTTCTTTTCGGTGCATTTATGATTTTTGGCGGTGTCAATCACTTTCTAAAACCAGCCATGTATTTTCCGTTTTTTCCTGATTTTTTACCCAAAGAAGCCCTCAATTATTTAACGGGTATTGCTGAAATTATCGTTGGAATCGGTGTTTTTATCCCTAAATACCGCACATTATCTGCTTTGGGCATCTTGATAATGATGTTGGCTTTTTTACCCCTTCACATTTGGGATGTATTTAAAGAAAATCCGGCCATAGGAAGCCACCAAGCCACTTTAGTGCGCTTGCCTATTCAATTTGTTTTTATTTTATGGGCTTGGTATATTTCAAGAAAGGATAAAGTTGACTTAGCTACAGTTTAACTGAAGAGAATTTTATCAAAATCTGGGCTTATTGGTGGGAACACAAATAAATCTCGAATTTCAGAATTAGCGTAAAAATTGTATGGTAATTAGTGGGGCTAAAATAACCGACAATTTCTTTTTAAAGTCGGCTCTCAAAATTATAGAAATTTCTCCACTTTGCTCCATATTTTCTATAATTTTAAGCCTGACAGAAATTGTTGATTATTTCTTTACGCCTACTTAATTCCCGCTAATAAATCAGTATCTTTGTAGAGTGAAAATAAATTCACACCTGTCCCGCCAGTTACGGGAATTATTAAAATAAACAAAAAATGAGCAAAGACAAAGGCGTTAAAAATATCAAAAAAGCACCAGCAGACAAAACTTCTGGTAAAATCAAAGAGGTTTCTGCCTACAAATCGGAAGGTAAAAATGGCAATAAAATAATCGTTCCTGATTCTACTAAAACTGATGGTAAAGCAGGTGGAAAGAAATAAGCCTTTTAAAATAGCTAATTTTAAAATAAGATGGTTCTCCCAATTACTCAGGAGAACCATTTTATTTTAATTGATATTCAATGGTTTACACTTTCATTAAAATTTTAATAGCACAATTGCTCCTTAAAATGCTCTAAAATATACTTTTATTCAAAAAAAATGCCGTTCAGCAGAGCTGTACGGCATAAACATAACCATGAAAATAATTAACCAAACTAATTAAGGGTTTTGCAAAAACAATGCCTAATCAACAATCCTTGATTTTTTTTTAAATATGATTTCTTTTTTCAACGAATCTTTAATTTCTTCGCATCGTTTTTAATACTACTGTCAATTTTCAATTTAATACAAAAATCAAAAATGAATAAAGCGATTACTCGTTTTCTACTCTCCTTTGTTGTACCCCTCAGTATTATTGTACTTTCATGTACTTCTTTTTCATCTAATCAGCTGCCCGCTCAAGTCGAAGATGTAGTGGAGGAAGACATTGATATTGCAGAAGATTCAGTGGCGCCCATTTCTACTATTTATGATATTCAAAAAAAGGTTATTGCCGATAAAGCAGTCATTTCTACAGCTCATCCGTTAGCGTCTCAAGTGGGTCTTGATATTATCAATCAAGGTGGAAATGCTATTGATGCGGCAATTGCTGTCCAATTTGCTTTAGCAGTGGTGTATCCGAGAGCAGGTAATATTGGTGGGGGTGGTTTTATGGTATATCGTAACGGCGATGGTTCAGAAGTTTCTACTTTAGATTTTAGGGAAAAGGCACCCGCTGCGGCACATAAAGATATGTATTTGGATGAAAAAGGAAATGTTATCAGGGGAAAAAGTCAAAAAGGACACAGCGCAGCGGGAGTTCCGGGTACTGTTGAAGGCTGTTTTCAGATGTTTCAAAAATATTCTAAATTAAAAGATTGGAAACGACTTATCCAACCAGCTATCCATTTAGCGCGTTCAGGCTTTGCAGTGACAACTATGGAAGCGAATAGATTGAATAAAAACAAGCAATTATTCCTTCAATATAATACGATGCCCGTGGCATTTGTCAAGCCCGATACTTCCATTGCTTGGCAAACAGGAGATGTGCTCATTCAATCTGAATTAGCTCATACCCTCGAATTAATAAGGGATAATGGCGTTGCAGGGTTTTATGAAGGTGAAACGGCTGACAAAATAGTTGATGAAATGAAACGTGGCGGTGGTCTCATTTCTTTAGAAGATTTAAAAAACTATCACTCAGCTTGGCGCAAACCCATGTTGGGCAGTTACAGAGGACATGAAATTATTACCATGCCTTTACCAAGTAGCGGAGGAATTGGACTAATTCAATTATTGGGTATGGTGGAGAAATATCCACTTGATAAATACTCATTTCACGGTGTCAGTTCTACTCATTTGATGGTCGAAGCGGAGAGACGTGTCTATGCTGATAGAGCAAAATTTTTGGGTGATGCAGATTACTATCCCGTTGCTGTCAATCAATTAGTTGACAAAAACTACATAAAAACGCGTTTCAAGGATTTTGACCCTATGAAAGCTACACCGAGCACTAAAATATCGCACGGTAGCATGTCAGCCGAAGTGAGTGAACAAACTAC
>JANMYC010001290.1:0-17508 GCA_031381715.1 Saprospiraceae bacterium | reverse complement strand
ATTATTATTTATAAAATAATTTGTTTAATTTGTGGATGAAACCACTTTTGTTACTTTTGCGTTTAATATTACAAAAGTCATGATTACTTACCTAACAGGCAATTTATTAGAAGCTCCTACTGAAGCTTTAGTCAATACTGTCAACACCGTTGGTGTAATGGGTAAAGGTATAGCTTTACAATTTAAAGAGCAATTTCCTCTCAATAATCAAAAATATATAAAAGCGTGTAAGGATGGCAGCCTTGTAACAGGTACACTACTGATTGTTAAAGAAGCATCTTTGAATGGTGAAAAAATCATCATTAATTTTCCTACTAAAAAAGATTGGAAACACCGCTCTGCATATTCTTATATAGAAAGTGGATTACAAGCTTTAAAAGTAGAATTAGATAAAGGGGAAATAAAAAGTATATCTATTCCACCTTTGGGTTGTGGTAATGGCGGTCTGGATTGGTCAAAAGTAAAACCAATGATGGAAGAATATCTGAAAGATTTACCTGTTGATATTCATATTTATGAACCTAACGATGCTATCAAAAGCTACCTTCAAAAAGCAGAGCAAATACCTGGGAAAGCTAAATTGACAGATAAAAGAGCAATGCTTTTGTATGCAATGTATGGATATGAACTGAGTATGGGTGAAAGCGTTAACTTGTTTGTTGCCAATAAATTAGCCTACTTTTTACAACAATTAGGTGAACCCATGCGTCTGACTTTTCAAAAAGCTTCTTACGGGCCATTTTCACCACAAGTAGGGCATGTACTTTATCAGCTCAATGGAACTTATCTGAAAGGTTTGGAACAATTTGAGGCAAAACCTTTTGAGCCTTTAGTATTGAATTATAAGGCTTACGAAGAGGTGAAAAATTTTGTTGAACAATCTCTGACCGCTCAACAGTTGACACATTTAGAAGCTTTAAAAAATTTAATAAACGGCTTTGAAAGTTTTTTGGCTTTAGAGGTTTTAGCAACAGTTGCTTTCATAAAACATGAAAATAAAATAAGTGATAAAAGCGAGATACTCAAAACTATCGCTGAATGGTCGCCACGTAAAAAACGTGAAATCTCAGAAACACATGTCAATTTAGCTTTAGATAGATTGAATCTTTATGAAAAAATGAATTTGTTCAGTTTAAACTGATTTTACTATATTGTATAAAATGAAAAACGCTCCTACTCTCACAGGGGCGTTTTTCATTCATAACATTAAGCAATCTCCCTCAAATAAGCTAAAACCGTCTGACGGGTAGAACCGACCAATTTGGCGGTGGATTCAAAACCCAGTCCTTTTTTTCGATATTCTAAGATGGCAGTTTTATATTCCTCCAGTTGTCGGTATCCCTCTTTACGGCCAAGCCTTACGCCTTGGCTTCGCTTTCGGGCTAAAGCGGCGGCGGTTCTGTCGGATATACTTTGGAGTTCGGATTTATTGATAAAAGTGTTTTTCGAGCTGTTAGTAATGTTTTTTAAATACAAATTATCATTGTAACGAGAACATTTTATTAAACTGCTTAAATAAGACACTTAATTTTAGACTTACAGACCCCACATAAAAAAGCCATTTTTGACTTAATTTTAAGTCGAAAATGGCTTTTTTACTGTGGAGTGTTTTCAATTTCCCTCAATATACTCAACGGCTTTATCCATGACCTCATCTCTTCCTTCTTTTATACCTTTTATGGTCGGTTTTACTTCAATATCAGGCACAATACCTATGCGTTGCGTTTCTCTACCATCTGGATAATAGACACCTATACCAGTCATTTTCGTTTTTAAATCTCCTGGGAATGTAATAATTGAAACATTGCCATCTGCACCAGCGGTCTGGCTACCTATACACTTAACATTGGGCGCAGTTTGAAACGCCATAACGGCATATTCAGCCTGACTTTGCGTTGATTCATCTATGAGAAGAGCAACTTTACCCTTGTAGTAACTTGCTTTTTTCTTGCCCAATTTTTGAGGTTTTTCATATTTGAATACCCCTGGATACGATAAATCAGGAATTGAAAACTTTACAAATTCTTTGTCTTCTTTGGTCAGATAATCTAAAAGGCTATAAACACTGTTATTGGGATAATTTCTAATGTCGCAAATAATGCCTTTTGTGTTTTTTAAAGCTTCCATAATTTCTTTGGCATCTTCTCCCTTCAAAAGCCCCATATTGATATAGCCGATGTTGTTTTTTAAAATCTCAAATTTAGCCATGTTTTTGGCAGTATTTTCCTTCAAATTCATCTCTTTATATATGTAACGATATAAGTATTTATCAAAAATTTCTCCATTTCTTTCGTACTTTATTTTTACAGAATCTGTTACGCCATTCAAAAGCGCATTAGAGAGACCTCGCCTTATCACCGACTCATTTGAAGCAGCAACATAACGTTTTTTTTGTTCAATTAACTCAAAGATTGATTTATCCTCAACAGAAATAATAACATCTCCTTTTTGAATGTCATTCTTATCACACAAGAAAACATTACCTAATTCAGTTACAACAGCTTTGTTGTCAATAATTTTGATATAAAATGGCACGCTTTTATAACCAAAATAATTACTTTTATAAGCGGTTGCAAAGATAGCATGACTATCATTTAATTTACAACAGAGTTCTAACATTGCCAGATGGTACGCAGAGGTATCTTCAGCATCCTTAAATTTCGGAATCATTTCCTTTAATACAGCGTCCCATTTTTGGTCTGTTAAATATTTATAGGGAAAAAAATAATTAACAATATTCCAATACCTTGAAAGCCCCAAAAGCCGAAGTGGTGGAGAAGGAAAAATAGAATCTTTATATACTTTCTCATTTTCGTATAATGTATTTCCTGCATTTTTTCTCTGCACATAGTAATTATACCCTGTATTTCTATTCTTTTCAACGAAATCCAATAGTTCAATTAAGCTATCCGAAAATTTATTTTTGTCATCCGTCCAACTTAAATCAAAGTTTAACTTGTGACTATCAGGGCTTTTAATACTACATTCCTTGCAAGGTTTTATCTCACCCAAGCTTTCAATCCAATTTTTATAGTAATCGCTCAATGTTTGCTTTGATTTAAAGCTTGGCAAATCCGCAATACGGTGCATAAAAACGCTGTCCCAATCCATATTGCCTTTAGCTACTGAGGAGTGGTAGTATTTCAAAAATCCCCAAATTTTACAGAAGGTCGCAATGTCTTTCGTTTGTTCTTTTGCTGTTTGAGCCAATAAAAAAGTGTGGCAAAAACTAAGGATGCAGATGGTTAATGTTTTTTTCATTTTTTAAAATTTGGTTATTGGAAAATAATGCATTTTAATAGCATAACGATACAAAAAACACATAATTTCCTGATTGCTAATTTCTTAACAATTTATCACATTCCGCATCTTAAGCTCAGATGCTTTATATTTAAAAAAAATAAGCCACCCATTGCTGGAGTGGCTTATTTTTTTAAAATCAGAATGATTTTATTGCTTAACATATCTGTAGCGCGCTATTTTCAGTTCTTTATTAGTTTCTTCGAGTATCAAGTTAGCTGTATTCAAATCATTGATAGGTTGATCTATATTTTCTTTATTACAATCTGAAACAGTATTCAAATTGCCATTTTTTAACTGAAAATTGCCCTTGCAAACAGCATCATTTTTCAATGATTTGATAAAATCACCGGTACTTTTAAATTCTAAAATTTCAGTATCAGTGGTTTTTGTCCATGTAGTTTCATCGTGGTTATTCGTTCCGCATTTTTCAGAGGGATTGGTTAGTGTACCAATTTCTGATAGCTGCCACTTACCGACTATGAGAGCATTGTAGTCAGCGGGTGCGGCAATACTATTAAGGCTTGGAATGACGACCGCGTCTTCCTTTGAAGCGCAACTGCAAACAGTGAGTATTAGGCAGAAAGTGAGTAAATTTAGTTTTTTCATGATTGGAAATTTTGAAATAATTAAAATAAAAGTTTGGTCAAATGCAAATTTAATGAAATTTTAAACAAGTATTTTGAATTAAACCAAAATAAATATTTTTTGTTTCAGGGAATTTCTAAAATTTTCAATTTACAAGCCCAAACATGAAAACTTATGTTGTCCACTGGTCATGTACGATACCAATCAAATAATATTTATCAAGGTGTTTTTTGAAAACTAAGCGGAGTGAGCACCAATCCATACCATCAAATTTTTTCTCAAAACCTGAGAAGTAGCTTTCTGTGAAAGGGCAGTTAGGATAGAGCTCTACCAAATTGTTATGGGTTGTACCGCCGCCTATCATGTCGTTGAGGCTTGTTTTTTCAGCATTTAGGAAGTCTGCGTTGTACACAAATTGCTTAAGATACTCCGGTGCGGTCATTATAATTTCTTCTTCACCCGCTGAATAAGGTCCCCAGTTAATTTTTTTCTTTTGACCCAGCTGTTTTATAAAATCAGCTGCTTTAAATACTAAGTCATAGGTGGTATCCACGCTGGCGTACGGCGAAAATCTGACGCCTTGAATGGGATGAAATAAAGCAGTAAAGGCTTTATAATCCTTCTTTTTAAGGCTCATCAAAACTTCTTTGGATAAAGCTGAGATAAGCGTATCGTCTTTCACTTCTACAGGCGCTTTTAAGGGTATAGCCTCAGTCTTTGTAATTGAATCTTGAACAATTGCTTTGTTTTCTGTTTTCTCATTCTTAGTATTACAAGACGTCAGGAGGCATAGAACAGAAATAATTATCAGAAAAGAAGTGATTGAAGAGAGTTTTTTAATTTTCATTTTTACGGAATTAAAAATTTTAAATACTTATAATTTATATGAATGGGCAATGTACGAAATTAATCTTATTTCAAAAAAGAAGCCTCACATGACAATCATGTAAGGCTTCTTTTTTATTAAAAAATGCTTCGAAGTTATTGATTCACCACCACTTTAATCACATTATCACGTACTCCTTTGCTTGAAATGTGCAAGTGATAAACGCCCGAAAATGCAGAAGGTAAATCTATTTTTTCTATTGAATTGGACACTTTTTCAATGTTTCGGCTTTCCATAACTTGTCCAAATTGATTGAAAAGACTCATTTGAACAGGCTTACCCACATAGTTTTCAAGATTCACTTCAATATAATCCGTAGCAGGATTAGGGAAAACGGATACTTGACCCATTGACTTGAAATTCACCATTTTCAAATCCGATGTCATGCTATTTCCATCGTTGAAAACTGTTTTTACACGATAAGCATTATCCCCCTCAGTAGGTTGAGCATCGTAGACTGAATAAAAACGTAATTCGCTATCATTCTCAATTTTTTCAGCGTCAATTGTTTGAAAATCAACGAATTGGCCATCTGTATTGAGTTTTTGAATGACGAAATAATCATTTTTATAGCCTGTATTGTTAAACCATTCCAAACGTACTTTTTTATTTTCAAGGACTCCATTAAATGCTAATTGCGCAGCCGATTGAAGATTAGTAGTTGTTGGGTTTGTTACGCTAACTGTCCTCGTAATAACCGAATTGCATAAGCCCTGTGTAATGGTATAAGTCACCGTATGATTTCCGACTGTTAAAATAGCAGGATTGAAATTGGTACGAACCACGTTATCCACTCTAAAAGTACCGCCCGTTGGTGAGCCAACAAGATTAACAGCCGCTGCAGTTTTAGGATATGAACTGGCTAAACCTACGATACTCATGGAACTTGGTGCAACACCTGTGACTGTTATCATTTTAGAAGCAACGCTTGTGCAACTTGTGCCATTGCCGCCAGTTACAGTTACACTGTATGTTCTGGTAGAGGTTGGTGCGACAGTTATAGTCCCGGATACGCCTGAATTCCATTGTCCTGTACTCCATCTAAAACCGTATGTACCACTATTGCTACCACTACTGGCGGTTAAAGTTGTGCTTGTACCATTGCAAACGGAATTTACCGATACTATAGAAGCTACTGGTGGAGCATTTACGATAAAAGTTCTGCTGCCCGTGTTGGTACAACCATTGTGTCCTGTGATGGTAACAGTATATGTGGTAGTTGTAGTCGGGGCTATTGTTCTCTGCCCTGTTGTAACGCCATCGTTCCAAACGAATGAAATACCTGCATAAGCTGAAATGAGTTGAGAAGTGCCTGCACACATAGTGCCTAAGCCCGAAATTGTAACTGAAGGAGGTGCTTTTACAACTGAACTGATAGCCACTCTTGGGCTTTCAACATTGTTGAGGGTTTGGCTAACGTAAAAAGTTGTGTAACCAACCGTTGTTGTAGTGGGCGTTGGAGCCGTTGTGCTACCGACACCACCCGTTGGCGTTGTGTACCATAAAAGGTCTTGACCGATTGCAGACAAAGGTTGCGCTGAGGCATTTGGGCAATAATACACGTCAGATACTGAGGGGGCGTTCACTGCGCCCGAGTCACTGAGATTTACCACCCAGTAGTCCGTTTCACCTTTGCTGTTTTCCGTTTTATCACCTGAAATATTGGCTTCCGAGTAACCACCCATAAGATAACTGCCATCTGCTAATTGCTGGATTGAAAACAGCATATCGTCACCGTATCCACCGATTGTTTTTTGCCATTGGATAGAGCCGACATCATTTGTTTTTACAACCCAATAATCGCCTCCTCCTTTATTTGCTTCTGTTTTATCGCCTGAAACGCCTGAATAGGAATATCCGCCCAAGATATAGCCGCCGTCAAGAGTTTGTTGAACCGATTTCATCCATTCAAGACTGCTACCGCCAATATCATTTTGCCATTGAATATTGCCTACCGCGTCTATTTTCACGAGCCAGTAATCACCATTGGTACCGCCATTGCTATTTTCCGTTTTTATACCTGATACATTTGAACGAGAATAACCACCGAGAATATACCCGCCATCGGTAGTTTGTTGTAATGATTCAATATAATCATCATCTGTACCTCCATAGGCTTTATGCCATTGAAAATTACCCAAAGCATCAATTTTAACGACATAAAAATCGTGCGCACCATAGCGAGTGAAATTAGGCGTAACTCCGACGTATTCGTATGTGAAACCTCCTAAAATATAGCCACCATCAACCGTTTGTTTCATTTCATTTAAAATATCGATACCATTGGTACCAAAAACATTTTGCCACTCAATATTGCCATTGGCATCAAATTTTATAACCCAATTGTCGTGTGAACCCAATGATGCCACTGTTTTGTTACCTGAAATGCCTGAATCGGAATAACCACCTGCAATAAAACCGCCATCAGAGGTTAATTGCACGTCGTTCAAGTTATCAGTACCAGCACCACCCATCGTTTTTTGCCATTGGATAACACCGTTTGCGTCTAATTTAATGAGCCAATAATCCTGCCCACCGTAACTGTTTTCCGTTTTATCTCCTGATATAGAAGACATTGAGTTAGCACCAATGATATAGCCCCCGTCTGACGTTTGTTTAATGCTTTCTGCCATATCATGGTAATTTGCAGAAATGGTGTTTTCCCATTGAACAACCCCTTGAGCGTCTAACTTGACAACCCAAATATCGGAGGTATCAAGGCTATTACTGAAATTATTTTCCGTTTTGTCCCCTGAAGCCTGCGAGACCGTGTAGCCAACCGAAATAGAACCGCCATCAGCCGTTCTTTGCACTTCGCTAAATGCTTCAAAGCTGGAGCCGCCAATGGTTTTTTGAAAAAGAATAACGGGAGATTGAGCATTAGCCGCATTTAAAAAAAGGAAGGAAAGCAGAATAGGGAGACCCATAAGCCTCTTACGTAAAGTTGTTCTCATAATTTGTTACTTTAATAAGTTTTGATAAAAAATGATTATTGAAAAAATAGGCAGTGGTGAAGTTTCAGCACCACTGCACTTTTGTAAGATTTTACATTTCGATACTGAGGGGGTGTTCTGTGCTTAGAGAATAACTCAGAATATAGGGGGAAATTATTAAAGGGTTTGAATTCAAGGTTTTTGAGATTTTATTACACACTTTCAATTGGTTTTTTATTGATGAATTAATTTGATACAAATCTAATCCAATTGAAGAGTCTCTTGCTGAGCAGATTAATAAGAGATGTGAATGGCTTAATAAGCGATGGAGTTAAACTAAAAAATGATTTTTTAAATATACTTTATTTTAAAATAATTTACCAGATAATGCTATTTAAAGCATAGAGGTGCAGGTATAAAAAATTGATAATCAATATTTTATAGTTTTAATTGGGTATTATTTGAATTAAATTTATTTGAAATGCCTGCTGCTTTACGCTTGTGTTTCAAGTAGTTTTAATACAAAATCCTTTTTGCGCTGTGAAATAGGAATCAATTGATTGGTATCGAGCACAAGGTAGCCCCCTTCTTTTTTTTCATACATTTTAATCCTTTCAGTGTTGACTAAATACGAGTGGTGGGTACGGATGAATCCAAGCGGCTCTAAAAGCGTTTCGTATTCTTTGAGATTTTTAGAAATGAGGATAGGCTCACCCTTGTCAATGTGGAATTTGGTATAAGTCCCTTCTGCTTCACAGTATAAAATATCTTCAACCTTGACGAAATAGGTGGAATTACTGTCTTTCAAAACGATTTTCTTATCCACCTCTTTTTTGAAAGAGAGTTGTTGCATCATAATATGAAGCTGCATTTGTAAATCACCAGTTTTGATGTTTTGAACGGCGCGTTGCATACTTTTCTGCAATAAATCGGGATCAATGGGTTTTAATAGATAATCTAAAGCACTGAATTGAAAGGCTTTTATGGCGTATTTGTCGTGTGCAGTAGTAAAAATGAGCTGGAACTGAGGGGTCTGTATTTGGTTCAGAATATCGAACCCTGTACCGTCGTCCAATTCCACATCCAGAAAGAGGACATCGGGTTGAAAACTTTTAATTTTTTCAACCCCCGTTTTCACGCTCACGGCTGTTTCTAAAATATTAACCTCAGGGCAAAATGCTTCAATTAATAGCACGAGGGCATTTAATACATCAGGCTCATTATCAACGATTAGTACTTTCATTTTCAAATATTTGAGGTAAATAAATTTTTACTCGCACTCCTTTTCCATTCTCTTGATTATCAATAGAAAAACGTGCCTTAGTTTTAAGTTTTATATTTAAAAGATAAATTCGGTCTTTGATAATTTGGCTGGCTCGCGAAATATGCTGATTAGGCAGTTTTAAAGAAGTGTTCAAACCTTTGCCATTATCGCTTATTTCTATCGATATTTCATTTTTATCCTTTTTAAAAAGCACAATAACGTGCCCTTCCTCTTCCAAGCCTTCAAAACCATGCTCAACGGAGTTTTCAACAAAGGGCTGAATAATCATGGAAGGTATCAATAATTCGTCAATTTCTACATCGTTTTCTGCCTTTATCTCATAACTAAATTTTTTAGGAAACCGTATTTTTTGAATCTCCAAATACTCATTCAAAAATTCCATTTCCTGCTCAATCGTCACGTACTCTTTATAGCTGCTTTCAAGCGTTTCGCGCATAATATGCGAAAATTTGGAGATATTGGAAGCCAACGATTTGCCATCATTTTCACGCAATGCAAAGGATTGGAGCGAGGTGAGAGCATTGAAAAAGAAGTGCGGATTCATGCGGGCACGGTTGAGCCGCTGCTCGGTTTCCATGATTAATTGATTGTGTTTGAGTCGTTGTTGTCGAAGGTGAAAAATGAATATAATAATGCCCAATAAAGCTGCCAAAGTGAAAAGCAAATATATACGCCTCTCTTGGTCGAGTTCTTTAATGGTTTTTTCGTTTTTGGCTTGGTTGTATTTTTTTTCAAGTTCGTTAATCGCTTTTACTTTTTCTGCTTTGTTCAAACTATCCCTAATTTGCTTTTCAAACTCAAAAACAGATAATGCTACCTCTGTATTTCCTGAAGCTTTGGCTATTTTATATAACAAGTTGTAAATATTAGCAATATGCGGAGGCGATTGCGTCAGTTTCGTGAAAATTAAAGACGAATCTGCATATTGTTTAGCCAAATCATATTGCTTCATGTTCAGATATATCTCTGCTTTATCGCTATAATTAACGGCTAATTCAGGTATATCTTTTTCCCTATCACAGATTTGGAGGTTATTATTGATATATTCTAAAGCAAGAGGATAATCTTTTTTTTCAATGGCAAGTGTAATTAGGCGCGTATAAATCAGCAACTTAATTTTCCTATCAACGGTAGCCTTTTTCAATATATCATAAGCCATATTAGTGTAAAGCTCCATCGTATCTAAATACGTTTTATCTTTAAAATCCTCAAAATAGAAATAATATCTATGTGCTACTTTAGTCAATAAAGAGGCTTTATCATTTGACGGTTTCAAGCTTAATACAATCGGAATCGCTTTACGGCAATAAGCAATGCCTTTATCAGATTGTTTGATGCGATTAAATACATTTGAAATATTTAAAAAAGAGTTTGCAGTGCCGACGGTATCATTTATTGTTTCAAAAATGGAGGCAATTTTTAATTCAATATCAAGCGCATTTGTAAAATCAGCACGTGTGGTATAAATGACATCTAACGTTTTAAAATTATTCAATTTAGACCCTTGATTACAGCCGTTTTTTTCTAAAATACTGAGAGCCTTTTGAACATATATTTCGGCAGAATCCAATTCTTTACGGCTTAATAATTTTTTAGATAACAATTCATAACCTTTGGCTTTACAAATATTATCGGATGATTCAATAAGTATTTGAATATCACTATTTTCATTGAATTGTGCACAATAGCAGTCTTTTGATTGACCAAATGCACCCAAAAAGCTAAAACATAAAAATGATAGATAAGTATTTTTTAAACTCAATCGTTTCATGGGTTATCGTTTTGAAACATAATCGGTAAAAATATTTTAACCAAAACACCGCTTCCATCCGCTTGATTATCAATTGAAAAACGGGCTTTGGTTTTGAGTTTTATGTTCAAAAGGTAAATTCTGTCTTTAATAATCTGGCTGGCTCGTGATATATGTTCATTCGGTATTTTTTGAGCAGTACTCAAGCCCTTTCCATTATCGCTAATTTCTATTAAAATTTCAGTTTTATCTTTTTTAAAAAACACATCGACATGGCCATCCTGCTCCAAACCTGCGAAACCATGTTCAATTGAGTTTTCAACAAAAGGCTGAAGAATCATGGAGGGTATCAATAATTCATCTATTTCCAAATCCTCCCTAGCTTCGATTTTATAAGTGAATTTTTTAGGAAACCGTATTTTCTGAATCTCCAAATACTCATTCAAAAACTCGATTTCCTGCTCAATCGTCACGTACTCTTTATAGCTGCTTTCAAGCGTTTCACGCATAATATGCGAAAATTTAGAGATATTGGAAGCCAATGATTTACCATCATTTTCACGCAAAGCGAAGGACTGCAGCGAGGTCAAAGCATTGAAAAAAAAGTGCGGATTCATGCGGGCACGGTTGAGCCGCTGCTCCGTCTCCATGATGATTTGATTGTGTTTGAGCTTTTGTTGCCGAAGGTAAAAAATGAAAATTACAATGCCTAATAAAGCCGCCAAAGCCAAAAGCAAGTAAATCCGCTTCTCTTGCGCGAGTTCTTTGATGGTTTTTTCATTTTTTGCTTGGTTGTATTTTTTTTCAAGTTCGTTGACCGCTTTGGTTCTGTCAATATTTTGGACGCTGTCCATGATGATTTTTACCTCTCGGAGTGAATAATAAGCATCTTTCCAATTATCTGAATAAGCGGCTATCTCCGATTTTGTTAAAAAAGCATTGGCTATTGAGAGCGGAATATCTGTTTTTTGGGCGTAAAACAAGCATGAATCAGCATTTTGAGCGGCTAAAGTCTTATTATTTAATTTCCAATAAATGTCTGCTTTGTCACCGAATCCTACAAATAAGCTTGAAAAATCAACATTACGATCGCAATATATCAAACTACTATCAATATATCGAATCGCCAATTCGTCATTGTCCAGACTCGTTTCAACGGTCTGTAAATGGCGATAAGCTTTAATCAAGGTAGCTTTGTGGTTAAATTGTTGGGCTAAATTTTTAGATTCGTTAGTAAAAAGCCTAATTGTATCTAAGTATTTATCTGTCTTCGTAAGTTTTTTTATTATTTCCCCTGCCTCTTTATCGGTGTGCGATTTTCTCGTTTCTACATATAAATTATTGAATTTTATTTGCCGATAAGAATTATAATTTTGAGCTAAAACTTCTAATAGAATTGCTTTTTTTACTGAGGGGGGAGACTTTTGAATTAGTAACAAAGCCCTTCGACTGTAATCAAGGACTTTTTCATACTGTTGCATCCGATTAAAAATGCGAGAAATGGCTGCCAAGGTCTCCGCTTGTTTTTCAATATCCTTCTCGTTTTCAGCAATATTGAGAGCTTTGTAGCCATAATTTATGGCTTCATTATATTCCTGTTTTTGATAAAATAATTTCAACTTCAAGCTATAATTATCATAAAATACGGCTTCGTTACAGGTGTTTTTATTTAAAAGTGTGAAAGCTTGTTTTATATATTTATCCGCTGAATCAACGAGACTTTTATTAAAAAACACTTCCGCTAAAAATTCATAACCTCGAACTTTGCATATTTCATTAGTGGAATTAGTGAGGGGCGAGGAGAGTTTATTTATTTTACTGCTGTCAATAGATTCGGAATAAATAGAGGTTTTAAGGTCTTTTTCAAGGGTATTGTAAATTGGACAGTCGCAGGTATTTTGACCCCTCAGTATTTCGGCTTGAAATAGAGAGAAAATAAGGAATATGAGGTTAAATAGATTTGTTAATTTCATTTAAAGGTTAATCGTTTGGTTTCACGTAAAATTAAATAAAAAACAAATGCCCCAGCCAAAAAAATTGGCCAGGGTACTAATTTGTTTTATGTCATGCAGTACTATTTTTTCATGGTTTGAAGCTATATGAATAGTCGATTATTTTAGCTTTTAGCCCAATTACTTATTAGAGTTGTGGGTGCTGAGATTTAAATGGATTTAAGGGGTTTGAAATTTGTATTTTTAAATTAAAAATATTGAAATAATCAATACACTTACTTCAAAATTAGTACCTATTGTTCTTTTTTTTATACATGATTAACAAGTGAATAACAAAGGTTGACAACTGTGATGAATGGCTTGACAAGTGCTTTTAAAGCCTTTATTTTACATTAAAATTGTATGAATATTAAATATCAATATGTGATGTGGTAAACCAATTCTACGAATGATTGCAACTTTGCCCCGCCCTTTTTGTTTTTATCTAAAATAGTTTTGAGGTTGAATACATTATTATACCTTTATTTCTAAAACAAAACGATGCTTGCCAAATGGCTTAGGCATTTCATGAAGATAACATACTTTGAGCTTTAAAATATACATCGCACAGATTCGTCCTTTAGAGTATGTTTTGAATTCTATTTTAGGCACAAATCGAGTCCTTTCCAGTCTCAGTTTTTAAATTTTTTCTCAACGTAGCGAAGGCTATGTATCAAAAAAATTAAAATCTCAGACAGAAAAATACTGCGATTTTTACTCTAAAACAGAATTCAAAACATACTCTTATTAAAAAAGGGCTTTTCTTTCAAATATGAGTTAGCTCTAAAACAAAATAACCAACAGATTTTATGAAAATAGGCATAGTTTGTTATCCTACCTTTGGCGGTAGTGGTGTAGTGGCAACAGAACTTGGAATGGGGCTGGCTCGAAAAGGGCATCAAGTGCATTTTATTACCTATCGTCAGCCTGTTCGATTGTCATCGCAGCATTTTCAAGAAAATATTTATTATCATGAAGTCTCAGGCGTGGATTATCCTTTGTTTGAATATCCGCCTTACGATACCGCTTTGGCAAGTAAAATGGTGGACGTGGTAAAATACGAAAACCTGGATTTATTGCACGTTCATTATGCCATTCCACACGCGATGGTGGCATATATTGCTAAAAAAATCCTTCTTACTGAGGGGAGGTACGTGCCAGTAGTGACGACATTGCACGGCACGGATATCACACTTGTAGGCTCTAACCGAACCTTTGCGCCCGTTGTGGAGTTTTCAATCAATAAATCGGACGGCGTCACGGCGGTATCAACCAGTTTGAAAAATGATACAATGTCGCTTTTTAATATCACCAATGATATAAAAGTGATTTATAATTTTATTGATTTTAACCGTTTTAAAAAAATCAATAAAGACCATTTTAAAAAGATAATTGCGCCTAACGGTGAAAAAATCCTCGTTCACACCTCCAATTTTAGAAAAGTAAAAAGGGTGGAGGACGTTATTTTTACCTTCAAAAAAGTCTATGAAAAGATTCCTTGTAAACTTTTACTCATCGGCGATGGACCTGAAAGACAATACATGGAAGAACTTTGTCGCCAAATAGGACTGTGCGATGAAATTAGGTTTTTAGGCAAGCAAGATGCCGTAGAGGAACTTTTGGCAATTGCCGATTTATTCATCATCCCGTCCGGTAATGAAAGCTTCGGGCTTTCGGCTTTGGAAGCAATGGCTTGCGAAGTGCCTGTTATTTCATCCAACGTAGGTGGTTTACCAGAGGTGAATATTCACGGTGAAACGGGCTTTTTATGTGATGTTGGCGACGTGGAGTCAATGGCAAAATATGCGATTATGCTATTGAGTGATGAAGAATTGCTTGAAAAATTCCGTAAAAACGCCCTCGCACAGGCTCAAAGGTTCGATATAGACAATATTTTGCCGCATTACGAAGCCTATTATCAAGAGGTATTGGACAGGGCAGTTTTAAAGAAAGCTGAATAATCGTTTCAAAAAAAATAGCTGCCTGATAGATAAGGGTTGATCAGTTCTAAAATTAGCATTTATGTACGAGTCCGCTGGACTCGCTGATATTGGTTGTTTGGATATTCCTACAAATCTGTGAGTCCTCTGGACTCAATGCTAAACCTAATATTGAGTCCAGAGGACTCACAGATTTGTAAAAATATTATCTTCTCTGCTTTCAACGAATCCAGCGGACTCGTACATTTTAGAATTTCTGTTAAGGGTACCCCTCAGTATTCTGATGCTCGGAACTCATTTTTTCATTAATTTCAAAGCATCTGCCCTACAAGCAGCGATTCTTTCGGGTTCATAGCCATTGTCCACAACTTTTTGAAGCCATTCTAAGGCATCTTTGGGCATATTGTATTGCACCAGTAGGCAACCTAATTTCAGATAAGTTTCTCCGTGGTATCGACTATTTTCGTTTAAAATACCTAAAATATCCTTTTCAACGTCTTGTTTTTTACCTAAAATAATTTTCGCAACAGCCCGCGTTAAATGCGCTTTTTCATCTTTGGGCGATTGAGCAATCAATTTATTACAATCCTCAATGGCTTCATCGTATTTTTTTAAAGCAATTTTACATTCAGCGCGTCGAACATACTCATCAAACTCTTTTGGAAATAGTTTTTCATACTTATCCAGTTCAATTAACGCTGCATTGTATTCTTTTAAATCAGCTAAAAGAGAAGCTTTGTGGCTAATAGCGTTGAAGTTTTTAGGCTCAAGTTGAAATGCTTTTTCAAAATCAAAAAGAGCTAATTTGGGTTCTCCAGATTCATATTTCCGCATCAAACCGCGTTGGTAGTAAATTTCAGCATCATTCGGGGTGATTTTTAAGGCTTCTTCAAAATCTTTACTTGCTCCTTCAAACTGTTGTAATTCCTTTTTTGCCATTGCTCGATATGCGTAAGTATCTGCATTCTTAGAATTAAACCTCAATGAACGGTCAAAATCAGCGATGGCTTCTTCCGATTTTCCAAGCATAAAATAAGCATATCCTCGTTCAAAATATGCCACGGGGTCTTTTTGCCTCGTTTTTAAATAAACGTCAAAATCCTCAACGGCATAGTTGAAATTACGCCTTACCTCCTCCTTATCTTTTTGCCGTTTTCCCCGCTCCAAATAGGCTTCTGTATAATTGCCGTTTAATTCTATCAGCGAGTCCAATATCAAAATGGCTTGTTCGGCATCTTTTTCTTTTAAAGCACGCTGAAACATGGCTTTTTCATCAGATGCAACTTCAATTGAGGGAGTAGTTTCAATTTTATCTTTTTGTTCTTCGGCTTGTTTCCAACCCACGGCAATAGCTTCCAATCGGGAGCGTTTAGGCGGGTGCGTATTGGAGGCGCTTTCCTTTGAAAAAGTATTGATACCCGCTTGGGCTTCCTCGATATTAGCGCCCAAATTATATAAAACGCCCCCCGCAAACCTATCCGCTTCAAGTTCAAATCGCTTGCGTACTGAGGGGTTGGTCTCTTCCAAATCGTGATTGCTCAAATGGTGCCCAATTTCATGAGCGAGTACGCAATAAGCTGCCCATTTGGTTTGAGCATCTTTTTTAAAATTTTCTAAAAATAAAGTGCTGTACAATATATAGCGCTGTTTGCCTTGAGTGGTAGCCAAGGCATTGGAGCAATCCGCGGATTTTATGATGAAATTTTGAGGTAAAACGTTGGCTTTCATCACATTTTCAACAATTTCAATTGCCTCTTTTGATGCGGAATAGGTATAAAGCTCCCCCTCAGTATCTGCCGATGCAAAGTTGCAGGAATGCTTAATTATCATTGATTCTTGACTGAAAAGCCAGAATGGGATAAAAAATATGGAGGAGAGGATGGGCTTTTTCATTGGGTGTAGTTTTATTTTATTCTACTGATGAACTTTACAAAATTAACACTTGCTGCTACAATATAGTGGTACAACATTCAATAAAAACCTTTAAATTTGTAATAAATATTTAAACATGGGTATGCTAACAAATGCTCAAATTGAGCTTTTAGAGTTTTTTAAACAAGATTTATCTTCTGATGAAATGCTTGAATTACGCCGTCTTTTGGTAGCTTTCAAAGCTGAACGTGTATCCAATATCCTTAACGACCTTTGGGACGAAAAAGGTTGGACAGAAGATACCATGCAAACATGGTTAAAAGAACATAACAGAACACCCTATAAATCTCAAAACGATTATTTATCTAAATTAAACAAATGAAGATAGTCGTTGATACTAATGTTTTACTGCCAAGTTTGTCTCCTCGTTCTAATATGCACTGGCTTTTCAGTGAAATACTTAATGAACAACTTACCTTATGCGTGACAACAGATATTTTAAATGAATATGAAGAGGTTTTTGAGAGAAAATTAGGGTTAAAAGCGTCTATTGCAGTAATGGATTTAATTCTGACTCTTCCAAATTTACTTTTTATCAATAAATTCTATTTTTGGCAGGCTATAGAAGTCGATCCAGATGATAATAAATACATTGATTGCGCTGTTGCTGCTTCTGCTCGGTGTCTGATTTCAGATGATACCCATTTCAATATTTTGCGCAAAAAACCACTGTTTGAAGTAGAAATATTTACTTTTAAGGAGTTTGAAAATTTTTATCGTAAAACTTAAAGCTCATATTAAGCTATTTTTTCAATATAATTGATACTCGCCAAAGTAATCCGATTCAATTCTCTTTGTAACTCTTCTGATGATAAAAGATTTAAATCACGTTGCCTTTGCCACTCGTTGTATTGGCTCTGAATGAGTAAAATATCGTTTTTATCCGTTTTCAAATGGGCTTTT
>JANMYC010001279.1:0-2449 GCA_031381715.1 Saprospiraceae bacterium | reverse complement strand
CAAACTATAATAAAAAGGGTGAAATTATGAGCAGAACAATCGATACAAACGAAGTCAAAGCTTTTCATCGAGATGGATATGTGATAGTGAAAGGTTTTTTTAATAAAATAGAAATTGATAAACTTTATGGCATCGCCATAGATGATAAAGTGGTGCGGGATAATGCCCTTGACCTCAATGATCAAACGGGTAAAAAGACAAAGTTAACTCTTTGGTTTACACCCGGCGAGGATGTGTACAGTTTGATGTTGCGAAGTGAAAGAATGGTCAATTCGGTGGCGAAATTATTGGATTCTGATAGCCCTGTTTGTCATTTTCACACAAAATTGATGCAAAAAGAGCCGCGTGTGGGTGGTGCGTGGGAATGGCATCAAGATTATGGCTATTGGTACAAAAATCAGTTTCTATATCCCGACCAGTTGGTTTCAGTTATGATTGCTTTGACGGAAGCGAATCAAGCCAACGGTTGTTTGCAAGTGATAAAAGGCTCGCATAAAATTGGGCGGGTGAATCATGGTTTTGCTGGAGAACAGGTGGGAGCGGATATGGTCATGGTCAATCATTGCCTTAGTACAATGGAGCATATTTATGTGGAGTTGGAGGCGGGTGATGCGCTGTTTTTTCACAGCAATATTTTGCATCGCTCGGAGGCTAATACTTCGGAACGACCGCGTTGGTCCATCATTTCATGCTATAATTCGCTATCGAATCCAGCTTTTAATGATGAATCCACCTCTTGGCGTGAACCGGTTAAAATAGTTCAGGATTCAGCCCTTTTAAATGCGGGAAATGTGGGTGCGCAATCCACGGGCGATTTTTTAAAGAAAGAAAAAGATCCTGCTTTGAAAGAAACGGGTTGGGAAAATGAGGTAGCGACTTGATTTTTAAGGGCTTTTATATGAATTATGCGATACAACTATACATTTTACTTACCACAGAGAGCACAAAGAAACACAAAGGGCCTTTTTTACTAAAAAATTATGTTTAGAAGTTCAAAAAATACTTTGTGTTTCTTTGTGTCCTCTGTGGTGAGTAAAAACGTACAGTAATATTGAATTATGCATTTTAAAATGAAAAATTAAACTTTAAATATACATTATGAACAGTACAGTACGGGTTAAACTTTCAGTGATGATGTTCCTCGAATTTTTTATTTGGGGCGCGTGGTATGTAACGATGGGCACTTATCTTTCAACAGTTTTGAAAGCTGATAGCGTACAAATCGGAGCCGCATATAGTGCTATGGCGGTAGCGAATATTATTTCCCCTTTTTTTACGGGTATGATAGCCGATCGCTTTTTTGCTGCTCAAAAATTATTGGGTCTTTTACACATTTTGGGAGCGATTTTACTCTATTTTATAACCCAAGTGACTGACCCCTCAGTATTTTACTGGGTTTTATTGCTGTATTCAATGATGTACGCGCCCACAATTTCGTTGACGAGTTCCATTTCTTTTCGCCAAATGAGTGATGGTGGCAAGCAGTTTTCAGGCATTAGGGTTTGGGGTACAATTGGCTGGATTGCGATTGGTCAATTATTAGATAAAGCATTTCACATTGCGCCCGAAAATTTGGCGATTACATTCCAAATTGCTGCGGTAGCCTCGGTTATTCTGGGTCTTTTTAGTTTTACGCTACCGGATACGCCTCCTACTGCTAAAAACCAACCGACGAGTTGGTCTCAAATTTTAGGAAGTGATTCGTTTGTACTTTTTAAAGATAGGTCGTTTTTAGTGTTTTTTATATCCGCTATTTTGATATTTATCCCACTTTCTTTTTATTACAGCCAAACCAATCAATTTTTAACGGAGGTAGGAATGAAAAATGCAACGAGTAATATGACTTTGGGGCAGATTTCAGAGGCTTTATTTATCCTCGCCATTCCGTTTTTAATCAATCGAATTGGGATAAAATGGATGATAATGGTGGGGATGATAGCGTGGATTTTGCGTTTTATCTTGTTTGGTTACGGCAATGGCGATGCGAATCTTTGGATGCTTTTTGCGGGAATCATTTTACACGGCGTGTGTTTTGATTTTTTCTTCGTCACGGGTCAAATTTATACCGACGGCAAGGCGGGTGAAAAGATAAAAGCGGCTGCACAAGGTATGATTACGATGGCGACTTACGGCTTTGGTATGTGGGGCGGCACTTTGCTTTCGGGTTATGTGGCGCAGGCTTACACAATCAACGAAACAACCCATAATTGGTTGATGATTTGGTTGATTCCGGCGGGCATTGCTGCGGCTGTTTTAGTGCTTTTTGCTTTGTTTTTTAATGAAAAGAAATAGTTTGAATGAGGGTTTCTTTTTTGAATTAGGATGTGTAGGATTTTAAAGATGGATCAGGATTACCCCCTCAGTAAAACGGCGTTTTAAGCCTCTGTTTCATTTTAAAACGTAACGGAGATCAAACGACATTCTGATTCACTTTTTTCAATAAAACTAA
>JANMYC010000134.1:0-1533 GCA_031381715.1 Saprospiraceae bacterium | reverse complement strand
TTCTCTATCAATAATTTGCAAGATCGTGGTACATTCTTCATAGATGCTGGTGAAAGAGTCTACATGGGTATGGTTATCGGTGAAAACAATCGCCCAGGTGATATGATTGTCAACGTAACGTTGACTAAAAAATTGACAAATATGCGTGCAAGTGGTAGTGATGAAAAAACACGCTTGATTCCACCTAAAAAATTCACTCTGGAGGAAGCTCTTGAATATATCCAAGAAGACGAATTGGTAGAGGTAACACCTAAATCGATCCGCCTCCGCAAAATGCTTTTAGAGGAATCTGACCGTAAACGTGGTGCAAAATACTCTGAAATGATGGCGTAATTAATTGATTTTAAATCAGTTATGATATATAAAAACGAGTCTTAGATTATAATGGTCTAAGGCTCGTTTTATGTATGGCGGAACTCCAGTTCCGCAATTTAAAAATATTTAAGCCGCCTGTTTGGAGGTTTTTATGGATTTACTCAACTCAGAAAGGCTATTGTTTAAGTCTTTTAATATTGGTAAAATCTTTTTAAAACTTTGGGTAAAATCACTTTTAAAATTAGCCAATTCTCCTCCTTCAAGTGACAGTGAAGCCTCATTAAATGTCAAATTCAGCTTTAAACGTTCCTCATTCGTTTCAGCCATTAGATATAGAATATAAAATGTTCGTAAAGCTTTGTTATCTGTTAGTTGACAGACCAAATCATTGACGTATGTATATTTAGAAAGTGTGGTCATTATTTGAATAATTGTTTTTCTGTAATAGTAAATAACTTGTTCAATGCGAAGTTATATTTTTAAATAGAGATTTAGGTATTTTATCGTGAAAATACGAAGGTGTGAGAATGATTTTAATCGCCATTCTCAACACTTGGTTTTTTAACATTTAAAAACTAAATTTGCATAGATAAAATACCGTCAGCCATGTACGAAAATATCTATTTTCCGTCTTCAACGTCAAAAGTTACTGTCATTCACTCGCCTGAAATGACAGATGATGAGTTCTATGACTTTTGTCAAAAAAACCAACCCAACCGCATTGAGAGAACTAAAAACCGTGAAATAATTATTATGGAACCAGTAGGAGGAGAAAGTGGATATTTAGAAGGTGAATCTTTTGGACACCTTTATACATGGAATCGTGTGTATAAAAAAGGCTTAGTATTCAGCCCATCCACAGGTTTTACACTTCCGAGTGGGGCGGTGAAATCAGCCGATGCTGCTTTTTTACGCCTTGAAACTTGGGCGGCGGTACCCCTCAGTGATAGAAAGAAATTTGCCCATGTTTGCCCCGATTTTGTTATTGAAATCCGTTCTGAAAGCGATAATTTGAATGAATTGCTTGAAAAAATGGCTGAATGGATTGAAAATGGTGTCCGCTTGGGTTGGCTCATTGACCCCAAAGAAAAGAAAGCCTATATTTTCAGAGCCAATGGCGATGTTGAAGAAGTCAATGGATTTGATAAAACCCTCTCTGGTGAAAATGTTTTAGAGGGTTTTGAGCTGCTTTTAAAAGATTTAGAACCGCCGATTTAA
>JANMYC010001231.1:0-1908 GCA_031381715.1 Saprospiraceae bacterium | reverse complement strand
TTAGTTTTTGTGTTGCGATATTAAATTATAGTAGGAGGTGGCGAAGAGAAACTGAATTGATGCTAGAATTTGGATTATATTAAAATAACAGTTTTCTTTACTATTTCAAATTTTATACCAATATTATGGTATAATTTAAATTAAAATTATATTAAATTAAGGTTTGGCTTTATTTTAAAAGCCTAATTCTTGATTTGATATCTTTAAAAATCAATTAATATGATTGTAAAACTTGCCGAGGGTGACCTCAAAACAAAGTATGGCAATTACCATGAAGTGCTTTTTTATGATGGTCAAAAAGAGATAATCGCCTTACTCATGGGTGATGTGAATGGGGCTGAAGGCGTTCTGTGCAGGGTACATTCCTCCTGCATCTACGGGCATCATTTTAACAGTATTGAATGCGATTGTAGAGAACAAATGGAGATTTCGCAACAATTAATGGAAAAAGCGGGAAAAGGCATCATCATTTGGTTAGAACAAGAAGGCAAATCCAATGGTCATTTTGCTCTTCTAAAAAGCAAAGAATATAAAAGACAAGGGCTCTCACAAGCGGAAGCCTACGAGGCTGTCGGCTTTAAAAAAGATGCCAGAGATTTTTCGAGAGTAGCCGAAATTATCCATGAATTGGGCATAAAATCAATCATCATGCTCACGGATAATCCTCGAAAAGTTGAAACGCTCAGTCGACACGGTGTGAATGTAGTCGGTACTCAATCCATTGAAATATAAATTTTGTTAAAATGAACTAATCCTCATTGAGCGCATTACTTGACATGATTTTTGATTAAAATATGTAGAGGCGTTAAAAAATAACCTGCCTGCCGGCAGGCAGGTCGATATTTTCTGTCGGGCTTAAAATCAATTAAAATTCGCAGCGCAGCGTAGAATTTTAATTGATTTTGAGAGCCGACTCATAAAAGAAAATGATGGTTATTTTAGCCCAACTATTAATTATAAAACCTGCATATTTTATGGGAAAAGCTAAAAATCAAATTTTACCAGTGCGGTCAAAACTGGACTATCGCTACATTTATGTTTTAGGCAACACGCGCTATTTATTTCGGTATAAAATCGGGATTGCTCGCAACATTGACAACCGAACAAGAAGTATCAATAACTCCCTCAAAGGCAGCACTTACGAAATTTTTTCAGTCAAAGTCTTCTTTGCCCAACGCATAGAGCAACTCCTCCACGGATTATATAGCCCCCTCAGTGCAAGGATGCATGGGAGTGGTAAAACCGAGTGGTTTTGGTTGACTTTACCCGTTTCACCCGTCATTTTATTATCCCTTATTTTTATTTTGCAATGGATTTTGATACCGATGATGATTGTGGGTTTATCCTACTTGGTGGTGCATCAAGACCAGATTTTATCGGTTGTGTTGCCTTGATAAAGTGAATGTATAGAATTGACTAAAATAAAAAAAGTGTTGCAGAACTGAATCTGACAACACTTTTTTAGTGGACTTGTACCCCGGGCGGGACTTGAACCCGCACAGGCATTGCTGCCTACAGGATTTTAAGTCCTGCGTGTCTACCATTTCACCACCGGGGCATCCTCGTCTTGGGTATAATTAAATACTTTTACGAGAAAAAAAAAGCCATCATTTTGAGATGGCTGATTTAGCTTTTGGAAGCTGAGCGAAAGACGAGACTCGAACTCGCGACCCCGACCTTGGCAAGGTCGTGCTCTACCAACTGAGCTACTTTCGCTTATTTTTTCATTTGAACAACTGCGCTTATGCGATTGCGGTGCAAATATAGCAGAATGGTTTTTACTTGTCCAAATTTTTTATCCCTTTTTTTTTAAAAAAATAAAATAAAAAACAGAAGTGTATTTTAAACGCTTGATAATCATATAGTTATGGATATCATTAATTGAAAAATAATTTACCCCCTCAGTAT
>JANMYC010001178.1:0-12840 GCA_031381715.1 Saprospiraceae bacterium | reverse complement strand
TGAAAGTGCGGGTGGAAAATGGGTTTTTTGTTTTTGATTTTAAAAGCCCTTTAGGGGATATTTTAAATATAAAAACGACTTTACCGGGCAATCATAATATTGAAAATGCGGTTGCGGCTATTGCGGTGGCTCAACAATTGAAGGTAAAACCTGAAAAAATTAAGGAGGCTTTGGGCAATTTTAAAGGTATTCGTCGTCGTTTTGAATTTGTAGTACGGAATGAAAAAACGGTTTTTATTGATGATTATGCGCACCATCCGACGGAACTTTCGGCAGCAATTACGGCAGCAAAAACGCTGTATCCGACTCGACGGATTACGGGTATTTTTCAGCCGCATTTGTTCACTCGTACTCGGGATTTTCAAGATGGATTTGCGGAGGCTTTGGATATGCTTGATGAAACCGTTTTAATGGATATTTATCCTGCGCGCGAGCTGCCGATTGAGGGCGTTACGTCCGAAATCCTTTTTAATAAAATGAAAAACCCGAATAAAGTGTTAACGACAAAGGCAGAGTTGATGAATATACTGAGGGGTCGTACTTTTGATGTAGTGATGACGCTTGGGGCGGGGGATATTGATACTTTTGTGCAACCGATAAAGGAAATGATTGAGGCGAGTTGAGCCTTAGAATCGCATTAATTTTTATTGCAGAATTGAATTTTTTATTGATATTTGTAGAATAGTTGTTATTTTGCAAAGTAGAGCGGAATTCCAGTTCCGTTTTAAGTATTTATTTCAAGTATTTATTTATTTGCGGAACTGGAGTTCCGCCTTACGTTACACTATAATTTACCTAAAATACTGAGGGGTGTCATTACAACAATCATATAAAATAAATAGGACGAAATTATATTCCATGATTGGCATTGCGCTGGTCGTGGTAATTGGCATTGCGGCTATCATGAATAAGCGAAAAGGCAATGTTAAGGACATTGTTGTCAATATCCAGCATTTGGAAGATGGGGTAAATGATTTAATCAAGGATAAAGACATTAAGGAAATCCTGCGCCGTGGATTTGAGGAAAATGTGGCTGAGATGAAAGTGAGCCGCGTAGATGTGCAACGTGCAGAGCGGATTTTGGAGCAAGACCCTTTTATAGAAAATGCGGAAGTATTCATTGATGCAGATAATAAATTGAATATTAAAATAGTTCAAAGAGAGCCTATTTGTAGGATAATTGATAATAATGGTTTGAACTATTATATGGATAAAAATGGCATTAAAATGCCACCTTCTAAGTATTTTTCGGCGCGAGTGCCCATTATTACGGGTGCCGTACCGCCGCACGTTACTGATTTTTTATCTCGAAAAAAATATGGATTAAAGGATGTATATAATTTAGTAAAACAATTGCAGACGGATGAGTTTTATAAAACATTTATTCAACAGATAGTGGTGGATGCAGGGGGTGAATTTACGTTGATACCTGTATTGGGCGATCAAAAAATTCGGATTGGAACGATTGATGATTTGGATGATAAGCTCAAACGCATTCGTATTTTTTATGATGAAGCCATGCCGTATGAGGGTTGGAGAAAATATGCGACAATTTCGGTGAAATACAAAGGGCAGATTGTGTGTAAGAAAAAATAAGTAAAATGGGACTTTAAACAAGAGTGTGGATAACTCTTTGAATATTGTTTAAAAGCCCTTTAAAAGCAGGGTATAAAAATAAAATAAATTGTTTTATATATTATTTTAAATTTTAATACTGAGTTAATTTTAAGTAGAATATATGTTAAAATACTATTATTTATCTAATAAATATAGCTTATTTTACAATTTATTAAAAAAAAAATGTTTTAAATACTGTTGATTCTTTCGTAAAAAATACCGTAAATTTGAATTTATAAATAATTGTGGATAAATATTTTGCGAATAAAATTTTTTTTAATGTAAAAAATACTTTTATTTTGCAACAGCATATTTCACAATTGAAGATTAATTTTGAATCTACGAATCTTATAATTTACTGGATACAGGCATCAAAAAACAGCAGGAAGAGTTTTAAAAGCGTCACTATGAATACACTACCGTACGTCTTTTATCTTCTCAGAATTAAGTAAAATATTTTCGCAGCAAAAAACAAAAGGATATTTTAACGCTATAATTTAACACTCATTCCGCTTCTATCGGGATGACCAAAACTATTTTATTGATATGAATGAGCAAAAACCACTCGCTACTGATCTTGTAGTAGCATTGGACATTGGCACTACGAAGGTGTGTGCCATTGCCGGTCGTAAAAACGAACACGGCAAACTTGAAATTCTCGGAGTTGGTAAAGTTGACAGCATCGGTGTAATGCGCGGTGTGGTCACTAATATTGAAAAAACTGTCAATGCCATCTCTGAAGCTATCCAAGCCGCTGAGCGCGCTGCTAAAGCTAAATTCTCACGTGTACACGTGGGCATTGCTGGTCAGCACATCAAGAGCTTGCAACATCGCGGAATCCTCACTCGCGATAATGATCACACAGAAATCAGCGCAAAAGACATCACACGTCTTGTCAATGACATGTACAAACTTGTATTGCCTCCAGGCGATAAGATTTTGCACGTCATTCCTCAAGAGTACACTGTCGATAACGAACAAGGCATCACTGACCCTATCGGTATGAGTGGTGTGCGTTTGGAAGCTAATTTCCATATCATCACAGGACAAATCTCTGCTTCCAACAATATCCACCGCTGCGTAGAGCGCGCGACATTGGGTGTTGAGAGCATGACTTTGGAGCCTATTGCTTCGGCAGTGGCTGTCCTCAGCGAAGAAGAAAAAGAGGCTGGTATTGCGTTGGTTGACATCGGCGGCGGTACTACTGATATAACGATATTCCACGAAGGCATCATTCGCCACACAGCAGTGATTCCATTTGGTGGTAATGTCATCACATCTGATATTAAGGAAGGTTGCACGGTTATGCAGCACCAAGCGGAGCAGATGAAAGTAAAATTCGGCTCTGCTCTCGCTGAAGAGGTTTTTGATAACCGCATTATCACCATCCCTGGCATCAAAGGTCGTGATTACAAAGAAATAGGTGAAAAGAATTTGGCGCGCATTATCCAAGCCCGTATGGAGGAGATATTCGACTATGTGGTTTGGGAAATTCGTCGCTCAGGATATGAACGCAAGCTTATCGGTGGCATCGTGCTCACTGGTGGTGGTTCACTCATGCGCGATATTGAAAAACTATGCGAATTCCATACAGGTATGGCTACCCGCATCGGTGTTCCTATTGAGCATTTGGCACATGGTTATCATGAGCAGGTATGTAGCCCAATTTTCTCTACTGCTATTGGTTTGCTGTTAAATGGCATACAAATGGAAGAGGAAAAGGCGCGTCTTCGCCCTGTGGTTGAAGAAAAACCAGTTATCGAAACTGTAGTAGTGGTAGCTCCTCAGCCTGAATTGGCGATGGAAGAAAAATCTACTCAGCAAGGCGGCAAATGGCTTGAAAGCATCTTTAAAAAAACTAAAGAATGGTTTGAAGCGGAACCCGATACAGATTTAAGATAGTTTTGAGTTTCGAGTTTTGAGTTTCGACTTACCTAAGGGTAACTCAAAACTCAAAACCCCAAACTCAAAACCTCTATGAAACTATAATTTTTAATTCCTAAATAAAGAACAATCATGGTTTTCAATTTTAAGCAAGAGGAACCATCTATCATAAAAGTAATAGGTGTCGGTGGTGGCGGTTCAAATGCCGTTACACACATGTATAAACAAGGTATTCATGGTGTTGATTTCGCCATTTGTAATACCGATTCTCAAGCAATGGATGTAAGCCCTGTGCCTACAAAAATTGCTCTTGGCCCACTCGTTTCTGCAGGTTTGGGTGCTGGTTCGCAGCCTCAACGGGGTAAACAAGCGTGCCTTGAAAGCATCGAAGATGTAAAAAATTACTTGGGTACGGGCACTAAAATGCTTTTTATCACGGCTGGTATGGGCGGTGGTACGGGTACAGGTGCTGCCCCAATTATCGCTAAAACAGCTCAAGAAATGGGTATCTTGACTGTGGCAATCGTTACGCTTCCTTTCACTTTTGAAGGGCGCAAGCGGACACAACAAGGCTTTGAAGGTCTTGACGAATTGAAAAAGAATGTTGATACCATTATCATCATTTCAAATGATAAATTGCGTCAAATCTTTGGCAATCTTTCAGTTTCAGGTGCATTTGCGCAAGCAGATAATATCTTGACAACTGCGGCAAAAGGTATTGCTGAAATCATCACCGTGCCAGGCTATGTGAATGTTGACTTTGAAGACGTTAACACGGTTATGCGTGGTTCAGGTGTCGCTATTATGGGTATTGGCGTGTCAGATGGGGACAGTCGCGCTAAAAAAGCGGTTGACTTTGCCTTGTCATCGCCTTTGTTGGAAGAAAACAATATTACGGGAGCAAAACATATTTTGGTAAACATAACAAGTGGAACGAAAGAGGTGACTATGGATGAAATTTTCTCCATCACTGAATTCGTGCAGGAAGAAGCAGGTGACGGTGCAAACCTCATCTGGGGTAACTGCTATGACGATACTTTAGGCGATAAACTTTCTGTAACGGTTATCGCTACTGGTTTTGAAAGCCGTACAACTAATGCTCATAAAGAAGGTGGTAATTCTGAAGGTAAGGTAATTCTCACTCTCGATGATGAACCTAAACGCAATGAGGTGAAAAGATCTGATTTTTTCGGGTTTGGCTTTGATGATTTGGAATCCAACTCTTTAGAATTAGAGTCTTCTCGGTTCTCAAAGCCTCGTCCAACTTATAATCAATCACACGAGCCTTTTGTGAAAAATGAGATGCCTTTGAGCGACGAAGAACGCCGTCGTCGTTTGGCTCAAGAGACGCAACGCCGTGAAAAGTTGCGTACCAACACCAACTCAATGAAACTCAATAATCCACAAACGATTATTGAAATGGAAAATGAGCCTGCTTATATGCGTCGTGGTGTTAGGTTAGATAGTGTACAACACTCTTCTGAAAAACCAGTTTCGCAGTGGTCAATTGATGAAAATAGTGAGTTAAACACTTCGGGTAACTCATTTCTTCATGATAATGTAGATTAGTTTTTAAAAGCTATTTAAGCGATATTGTGAATTTTGTGAGGATAAAATGAGCAATAAAACCGAAAATAGTTATTTAAATTATAGTGTTTTTTGTAAATCATTCATATCGTTGCCTCAGCCGTCATTGGCTGAGGCTTTTTTTAGTGCGCCCAACATGGGCAATCGCTTGGTGGTTAAAGTCCACTATACACCCTGATAGGGGGAAGTATTAGTCAGAGGCAAGGGTGTCGTTCGTGAGGACGAATCTGAAGGAAGCCCGCGACAAATTTCCGCTCCGACGGACAGAAATCACATACAAGGCGCATCTATCAGGACAATCTTGCTAAACAAAGAGAAGTCCAATACCTATCCGAAAGATAAGTGTGTAAATGTGGCGGAGACATGGAAAGGAAGCGATTGTTCTTACTTGGGGAGGTCTGTTATTATGCCCGAAATCCAATATAATTGGCAGGCGGCAAATCTGAATAGTGATATTGAGAGAAGTAATAACAGAAGTCAGCAGAGGTCATAGTATTCCGAGGAATCGGGAGAAGGACTGAACATTAGGAAGTAAACCTTACTCAAAGGACTATCTGGTAAGTAAAGACAGCAGCCAAGCTCGACTGTTCTTTTTTTTTAGAAGAAGAATAGCGAGCCCTCTTGTGGTGGGTAGGTTTGGAAAACCGAGAGGAGACAAGAGAGCCTAATTTATCGGATGCGTTGAAGAACGGAGGATTTACAGCGTGCATTAAGTCAACGTAAATTTTTTTTTACTCACTTTTCGTAAAATGTTAGACAGAATTCTAAGCAAAGAGAACATGACCCGAGCCTATCATCGAGTGTTATCGAATGGAGGTGCTGCGGGCATAGATGGGATGAAAGCGAGCGAACTGTAATCTTACCTCAACGGAGCATGGGTGTTCTTGAAAGCGGAGATACTGGAAGGCAAATACGAGCCACAAGCAGTAATGCGGGTAGAAATACCGAAACCCAATGGCGGCATACGCTTATTGGGCATACCCACGGTATTAGACCGCCTATTGCAACAAGCGATAGGGCAAGAACTAGAAGGACTATGGGAAAGGACATTCAGCGACCACAGCTACGGGTTTCGCCCGAAACGCAATACGCACCAAGCGGTGAGTAAAGCGCAGAGTTATGTGAACGCAGGAGGAACGTACATAGTAGATATAGACTTGGAGAAATTCTTCGACCGAGTGAACCATGACCACTTAATGCACCTATTGAGTGAACGAGTAGAAGACAAACGGGTATTACACCTAATTGGACAATACTTGCGAGCAGGGGTGATGTTAGGAGGGGTAGTAAGTCGGAATGAAGAAGGGACACCACAAGGGAGTCCATTGAGTCCGCTACTTTCAAACATCGTGTTAGATGTGATGGATAAGGAGCTGGAAAGACGAGGACATAAATTTGTGCGCTACGCAGACGATTTTAGCATTTATTGTACAAGCCAACGAGGGGCAGAGCGCATCAAAATCAGCATCACGAAATTTATAGAGGAAGTACTACACCTCCGAATAAATGAAGAGAAAAGCGGGATAAGACGCCCCTCGAAGATGGTACTGTTAGGCTTTGGTTTTCACATAAAATCCAAAGGCACATGGGGCATACGACTTGCGCCAAAATCCATTATACGGCTGAAAGAGAAAATCAAGAAGTTAACGCAAAGACGTGAACCACGCAGTACATGGGATAGAATACAATCCCTCCAACAAGTACAACGAGGATGGATACACTACTTTAAGATAGCTGATTGCAAAACTCACCTAACAGCCATAGACGAATGGACGCGCAGCCGCCTACGAATGTGTGAATGGAAGTTATGGAAACGAGTAAAGACACGGATAAGACGGCTTAAAGAATTGGGGATAAACCCCGAACAAGCCTATCAATGGGGTAACACTCGGAAAGGCTATTGGCGTACTGCCCATAGTCCGATACTCACCCGAAGTCTAAACAATAACTGGTTTAAATCAGAAGGCTATGTATCGTTAAGTGAACTTTACGCCAAATACAAAGCATGTTCCTAATGAACCGCCGAGTACCGAACGGTATGCTCGGTGGTGTGAGAGGACGGCTGGCGAAATAATCGTCAGCCTCCTACTCGATTGTCAATAATTATCCAAGTTATTTGGCTTAATTGCAATATGAAATTAACTTCGTGGTGGCTTCTTAATTCCTTCTTTTAAATGTGTTGAAATATGAAATATACTTTCGTTTATGTATTGATTTTTTCTTTAAATGTGCTTTCCATTGCTCAAAATACTGAGGGGGGGATAGTCCCTCAAAAATTCTTCACCCTATCTTTAGGTACGACTTGGCAGACCCGTAAAGATGACCTTTTTAGCCCACTCACTTACTCCGGATATGGGGCTGAATTGCACATTGGCGCCGAAAGAATTAAGGAAAAACGATTTAAAAAATTTGAAATTTGGGGTAATGCCAACAATATTAGGTCAAGAGTGAAAAATGGATACAATAACTTAGCTTATGGTTTCAGATACGGCGTTTCTTATTTATTAGCTTATCGGGTTATGCCTCAAAATAAAGATTTTAAATTGTATGTCGGAGGTTCTGCGTTTCATACTTCCAGCATGGGGTATTATCCTGGGAATGTGAACAATCTATTTAGCTATAATGCCCCGACGGGCTTAGCCGCGTCTTCGTTTTTAATGAAAAATTTTAAGATTTTTAAAAGAGAATGGCATTTGAGCACTCAATTATCTATTCCGTTAGTTGCTTATGATGCGCGCCCATCTTATATTGGATTTATAGATGTAGACAATCTGACAAAGGAATATGGAGTTGTCACGCTGAATAAATTGCTGAATATCGATTGGCGTTGGCAGATTGACCTACCCCTCAGTAATGGCAACCGTTTGAGGGCAATTTATCGGTGGGATTACATGGGCGATAGGCACGTGGGCGTTTTCAAAACTGCTACCCAAACTTTGAGCGTGGAAATGATGTTTAATTTTCCGTATAAAAACAAACAACTAAATTAGATATTAGATGATAGATGTTAGACGTGCAAAATATTGAAAACCAATGAGTTGTAAGTTTTTACGATGGTAAATTCTTAAAATAAAATCAAGTCCTGAAAGGGCGAAATACACCAGCATAGGGCAAAGCCCTATGAAACATGAAATACAAAACTTAAAATACGAAATTTTAATCATAAATAATTGATAGCCAATATTTTATAAAATGAAAAATATAAAACGCTTTATAATATACCCCTCAGTATTTCTATATATTTTGCTGTTTTTGAGTTGTGAAAAAGTGCTGGTCAGCTCCGACCCCAAGAACACGCCTACAGAAAACGTGAAATTTTTATGGAAAACCATTAATGAAAAATATCCCTTTTTTGAATATAAAAAATTGAATTGGGATTCGGTGGGCAATGTTTGGATTCCGCGCGTGCGTGATACGATGAACGATGCAACGGTATTCAGGATTATGGATTCCATGCTTTACACTTTGCGGGATGGGCATACCAATATTTACGGAGCGTTTAATTTTACGCGCAATTGGGAGTGGTATCTCAACTATCCCGACAATTACAATTCCAATGTTGTAGAGCGCAATTATTTAAAAAATGATTATCGCTTTACGGGTCCACTAATAAATCGTTTTTTGGATAGCAATCGAATAGGATACATTCGATACAGCAGTTTTAGCAGTGATGTTTCTGATTTTTCAATTGACGTTGTTATCAATCGTTTTCAAAATACCAAAGGCATTATTTTAGATCTTAGAAATAATGGCGGTGGGTCGATTGCCAATGTGTCACAAATTGCCTCTCGTTTCACGGATAAAAAATTCTTAGCTTGGAGAGAAGCTGAAAAAGGAGGATCCGCTCGAAATACATTTACGCCTTTCAAAGAAATATTTGTTGAGCCAAAAGGTGACAAAAAGTACCTCAAACCCGTCATAATACTCACTAATCGAAGATGTTACAGTGCTACTACTTTTTTTGTGGCTACTATGCTCAATCTACCAAACGTAAAAGTCATTGGCGATTGGACAGGCGGTGGCGGTGGGGCTCCCACATCCACGCAGTTGCCCAATGGTTGGGTGGTTCGGTATTCAGGGACGATTACTTTAACGCCCAATGGTTTTAATATTGAAAACGGTATGCCACCAACCATCAAACAAGATATCTCAAAAAGTGATGAAGCCGCAGGAATTGATAGTATCATTGAACGGGCTTTGCAGGAGCTTAAATAAACCAGCCTTTAATTTAATTATTTTAAATAGATTTAAATCATTTTAAATATGCCTAATCGGATATTGTCGTTATTATTTTTATGCGTAATTATTTCATTATCAACGAGTTGTACGAATAATAAAAAGCAAGAAAGCATCGCTTCTTCTGGTGTTTCTGCTCAGCAAGCGCCCTCACCGAGTTCTCGGGATTTACCCCCTCAGTATGACGACCAAACTGAACCTACAGAAGGCAATAAAAAAAGTAAAAAATATAAAGGTAATAAGTCTTCCGATTCGGAAATCGGTACGCCCAGTGCTTCTAATATAAGCATACCCGCGAAGGTTTTCAAGGTTTTAGAGTACATAAAAAAGAACAATGAAGCACCTGCGGGTTACGTTGGTGGGCGGACTTTTCAAAATAGAGAGCGTGTATTGGCTACTAAAGATGCCAATGGTAGTAAAATAAAATACCAAGAATGGGATGTGAATCCTAAAAAACAAGGAAAGAATAGGGGTGCTGAACGATTGATTACGGGCTCGGATGGCAGGGCATGGTACACAGAAGACCACTATCAGAGTTTTGTAGAAGTTAAATAGTTTTGTAATTACTTAGCCGAAGAGTCGCTTACGCTCCGTTTAGCCACTGATTATACTGAAACCGACTGATTTCACACTGATTTACATGTGATTTTTAAAAAAATTAGTGTAAATCAGTCAATATCTGTAAAATCAGTGGCTAAACGGAGCATAAGCGACTCTCTGGCTAAGTAATTACATAGTTTTAATATCTTTACGTAATTGATGACAAATTTTTCATCTAAAGTTTACTTTAAGTTTGAAGGATTTACTTATTTTTAGGCAAAATTGACGTTTTATTAATTTTTTTAATTCAACTACTTACAAACCAACTTATGTCATTTCAAATATAGATTTATGTCCAATAATATTAAAATTCTCAAAGAAAGCTATGCGCACAAGAACGATAAAAGCATGGTTGTCGCAATTATAGAAGGTAAAACAGCGGCTACAATGGCTGATTTTTATGCCCAAATTTCCAAACAATTGCACATGCCTTCTTATTTTGGATTGAATTTGGATGCATTTTTTGATTGCCTTTGCGATTTTTCGTGGTTGGATTCTAATCATATCCAAATAGTTTTAAAGGATTATGATGATTTTTTAGCTAAAGAACAACCATTGAAAAGGTGGGATTTGCTCGTCGTTTTGAACGATGCCGTGGACGAATGGAAAGCGATGAAAGGAAAAGATAAAGTAAAATTAGAGGTTTTTGTGGAACCAAGCCAACGCATTAAGAAGGATTTGGAAGACGCTGAAATCTGACCAAATCTTATTGTAAAGCAACTTTGTTGAAAATAATATATCTATTTTACTGGGATTGTCGTGTAAAATTCATAACGCGCTCATTTTACCCAATTTTTAATATCAACCAATCTTTGCCAAATTATGAAAAAGCTCTTACTCTGTTGCACGGCAACTCTGTTGTTTTTTGCTTGTAAAAATGACAAAATAGCATCTACCTCTTCCAATTCCATTCGAGACGCTGTTTCACTCAACGTAAATGACTCAATTAATCCTGCGGATGACTTTTTTACCTTTGCTAATGGCGGTTGGTTGAATAAAAATCCCATACCAAGCAGTGAAAGTTCGTGGGGTATCGGCAAGCTGTTGCAAGAGGATATTTATAATAAAATGCGTAAAGTGAGCGAATCCGCTGCTGAAAATAAAGCAGCAGTTGCAGGCTCTAACGAACAAAAAATTGGCGACTTTTGGCATACGGGCATGGATACTTTGGGCATTGAAAAGCAAGGTATTGCGCCTTTGAAAGCCGAATTAGACCAAATAAATGCCATAAAAGACATCAATGGGGTTTTAGAAATGGTTGCTAATTTGCAAACTTACCAAGTTGGACCTCTATATGGCGGATTTATTTATCAAGATTTAAAAAATTCCAGTAAGTATTCTTTTTACATATGGCAGGGAGGCTTGGGTTTGCCTGAAAGGGATTATTATTTTAATACTGATGAAAGAAATAGTAATATAAGAAGCGAGTATAAAAAATACTTAGCTAATTTATTCAAGCTGATGGGTGATAAGGATTGGCAAGCCGAAGAAAAATCGGAAACTATGTTTCAGATGGAACGCTTTTTGGCTCAATCTCAACGAAAAATTGAAGAGCTGCGGGATCAATATAAAAATTATAATCCTATGAGTATCAAGGATTTACAGAACTTGACCCCCTCAGTATCTTGGAAAATGCAGTTTGAAAAAATGGGTATTATTGTGGATTCCGTGGTAGTCGGTCAGCCCGAATTTTTGAGAGCATTGGATGCCAGTTTGACTAAATTCCCGATTGAGGATTGGAAATCATATTTAAAATCGCAATTGGTTGGAAGCTTTGCAAACAACTTAAGCAAGGCATTCGAAGATGAGCATTTCAATTTTAATGGAAAAATATTGGAAGGTAAAAAAGAGTTAAAGCCCCGTTGGAAAAGGGTTTTGGATGTGCAAGAAGCGGCTCTGGGCGATGCTTTAGGGCAGTTATTTGTGAAAGAGTTTTTCCCTGAAACGGCTAAATTGCGTTATTCAAACATGGTAGAATCCATTAAAGAGGCGTATACTGAAAATATCAATGCCTTGGATTGGATGAGTGCCGAAACGAAAGTCAAAGCTTTAGATAAGTTAAAAAGGGTATCAAAAAAAGTGGGTTATCCCGATAAATGGAAGGATTTTTCATCCATGACGATTGATACAGGCAGCTATGTCCGCAATATTATCAATGCCAATAAATGGTGGCACCATTATAATGCCTCTAAACTCGGAAAACCCGTTGACCGAAATGAGTGGGATATGACGCCACAGACTTATAATGCATACTACAATCCATCGAATAATGAAATAGTTTTACCAGCGGCTATTTTCATGGTGCCGGGTTTCAGCGATAGTGAATTAGATGATGCGGTTGCGTACGGATATGCGGGGGCTTCTACAATCGGGCATGAAATCACTCATGGTTTTGATGATCAAGGCAGGCAATACGACGCTGCGGGTAACCTCGTGGCATGGTGGACACCTACGGATTCCGTGAAATTTACGGAACGTGCAAACATGCTCGTTGCTCAATTCAATGAATTCGTCGCTGTTGACACAATGCACGTGAGAGGTGAAGCAACTTTAGGTGAAAATATTGCGGATTTGGGCGGTATTGTCTTAGGACTGAAAGCTTTTATGAAAACGGAGCAATATAAAAAAGGTGAAAAAATAGGTGGTTATACCCCTATTCAACGCTATTTTATGGGATATGCATTGGGCTGGATGACGCAACAGAGAAAGGAGCGTTTGGCACGTCAGATAATGACGGATGTGCATTCGCCGGCGAACTTGCGTGTGAATGGACCCTTTGCGAATATTCCAGAGTTTTATGAAGCCTTTAAAGTGCAACCTACTAATAAAATGTGGCGTGACCCTGCTAAGAGGGTGAAGATATGGTAAAATAAAAAGATAAGGGTCAAGTTAAACACTTGACCCTCATTTTTATAA
>JANMYC010001175.1:0-1870 GCA_031381715.1 Saprospiraceae bacterium | reverse complement strand
TTTTATTTTTTTTAAAATCCCAAAATATACCTTCCGATAATCCTGAAACAGTTGTACACGCCTCTCCCGTCATGCGCATAGCAATAAAATCACCGGGCAGCATCATTTTATCCACTTTTTCCCAGATATGTGGTTCATTTTCAATCACCCAACGCAATTTAGATGCTGTAAAATTGCCGGGAGAGTTCAAATAATGCTTCAAGCAGTATTTTTCATCCAATTTTTTAAAAGCCTTATTCCCGATTTCCACTGCACGGCTATCACACCAAATGATAGACGGGCGCAAAACTTCTTGATTTTTATCCACCAATACCAGCCCGTGCATTTGATATGAAATACCAATACCACCCACTTCCGATGGATTAAAATCCACCAGTTTTTTCAAAGTTTTAGTAGCTGTAATAGCCTCTTTCCACCACATCTCGGGGTCTTGTTCCGCCCAACCTGCGTGAAGCGCAATCATGGGCATTTCACTACTCGGTGACGTAGCCGAAGCCATCGTTTCACCCGTCTCAGCATTCAATAAAGCCGTCTTTACTGAGCTGCTGCCTATGTCGTAACCGATTAAATATTTCATCAGATAATTGAAATGTAAAAGAATTCTGACAAAGTTAAATTTAAATTACAAATAAGTGTCAATCTGACAATTAAAATTTTAAATAAAAAAAATATCAATTATTATGCTTATTGAATACATTATTCACAGAATAATTGAGACAGATTTTTCGATAATACTGAGGGGCATATTTATACCACTACCTAAAATCCAAAATCCGACAATCAGGCAATGCTTCTTCCAATTCTTTCATTTGACTTGCGGATATGTCATTACCTGAGAGATTTAAAAATTTCAATTTTTTAAGGTCAAATAAGGTTTCTGGAAGCGATTTTAATCTATTATTACCTAAGTCTAAACTCGTTAAGTTCGTCAAATTACCGATACCCTCAGGCAATTCAGTCAACCTATTGAACCTTAAATCCAATACGCTCAAATTAGTCATGCGCTCAATGCACAATGGAAAAATAGTCAGGGCATTGTCCCGCAAGTTGAGGTTTTTTAAATTAGATAGTTCTTCAAAATCAAAAGGTATGGTACTCAAACGATTGGTACTAAGGTTCAAATCCTCTAAATCCTTTAAAATTTTCATTTCATCGGGTAGTTCCTTGATTTTATTTCTACTCAAATCCAGTATTTTAAGGTTTTTCAATTGCCCTATTTCAATGGGTAAACGCTCCAATTTATTATTCTTGATGCTTAAATTTTCTAAAAATGCCAATTGACTCATCTCAGCAGGAAGATTAGTCAACGAATTATTATTCAATATCAATGTTTTGAGCTGTTTGTATAAAAATACTGAGGGGGGTAATTGAGTGAGTTTTTGCTTACTCAAATCCTTGAAAATAATGTCCGAATAAGTATCTTGAGTCTCATTATTATCCCCGTTTTTAGGATAAAGAAGCGGCTCGCTCGACGATTTTAGATAAATATATTCCGTATCCTTAGGCGGTGAAAAGCTTTTTAAATTAGGCTTTTCCATAAGTATCGGCTTATTTTCAATATTAAAAGACTCAATAATTTTAGGGGGAATTAGCGGCGGTGTGTTCACCATTTCATCCGCTTTTTTTACCTTATTAATGGGATTATTGTCTTGTTTTAACTCGGTTTCGGTGTTTTTAATGCCTAATTCTGCCTTTTCAATACTTGTAGGCACAGGCTCTTGATAGCCCAAATCAGCCGTTTTTTTCTGATTTAAAATATATATTAAAATGCCCATTATCCCTAAAATAATCAAGGCTATCAATCCCCATTTTACATAACCTCGGCGCACACGACGGGCTTGCAAACGCTCTTTGAACTCTTGCTGAAGCC
>JANMYC010001174.1:0-4613 GCA_031381715.1 Saprospiraceae bacterium | reverse complement strand
CAATGGATTTTGGATAATTCTTTCGCCATTGATATATTTGCAGGTGCTGGACTTGGTTTCAAAACCAATAATTTTAAAAATACTAATGGAAACTATTATAGTGAGTCTTACAACGGTGACCCTCAATATGGTTATCTTATTGCTGACAATGGTTTAGCCCTTAATTTTGGTTTTAATATTGGCTTGTTAGGTAAGTAAAAAATTACTCCAATACTCGAAAAAGCCCTTTTAGTTATACTACTAAAAGGGCTTTTAAATTATATAAAATACTGAATTACCTCAATTTTATCTTCAATTAACTCTGTTTTTACTTTTTTATGGTCTTTAAAATTAAAAACTTTCCAATCAATCCGCACTGTTTCTAATTTTGAAAAATCGAGAGATTGCACGAGCCACCCCTCAGTATTGGGTGCTTTTTGTGAAATAATACCTTCTTCTGGCATATCCTTATCGGGTGTGCAATAAAAAGCTGCAAACCCATAATTAATATCTACGGCAGGAGACCACGGTGCATTGCCAATTGTTTGTGACACTATAGTATAGCACTGATTTTCCAATGCCCGCGCTCGTGCACCAATGTGTACACGTGTTGCCCCTCTGATGGTTTCGGTGCAACTTGGAGCCAATATCAAGTTAGCACCAGCCGCGTTCAATAACTGTGAACCAAGCCCAAACTCAACGTCATAACAAATCTGAATACCAAAGCTGCCCCAATCTGCTTCAAAAAGGGCTAATTCCTTAGGATTTGCCGCATGAATACCCCACTCTTCATTTTCAAAACGGGTCATAAAAAACTTATCTTGATAACCTACCAAACCTTTTGGCGAAAAGACAAAGGTTCTATTAAAAATGAAATCACCCTCAATAACGGGTAGGCTGGGAGCAATAATTATGACACTATATTTCTTGGATAAATCTGCAAAAACACTACAAAAATCTCCTTTCAAAACACCCAATTCTTTCACTTGTTGGCATATATCTGAGCGTATTTCATCATCAAAAAGGCTTACCAACTCCATCGAGCCGTATTCAGGGAATAATAATACTTGAGCTTTTTGATTAACGGCTTCTGCTATCCATCCCTCAGTATGGGTACGCCAGTGGTCAAAATATTGGTGTTCAGTAATAGGATAATTCGCAGCAGCAAAAGTGATATTCATTATTTTAAAACGATTAATAAAAAGCCCTTAATCAATGATTGATTAAGGGCTTTTTATGGTTTTTAAATGGATTACTGGATATTCATTTTCTTTAAAATTTGTTGCACACGCTCAACTGACAGTTTCACAATGCGAGCAATGACCTCAATAGACATTCCTTCAAGTCTTGCATTGCAAATGACTTCAATTTTATCTTTTTCAATACCTTTTTCAATACCTTTTTCAATACCTTTATTATAAAGATAATCTGTTTCTACATCATACGCGATAGGCATGTCTCAGTTAAATGATTTGGACTAATGAAAAAGATGATTATTTTATGTTCATTTTGTCTAATATTTGCCTCACACGCTCTGCCGACAGATTTACAATATCTGCAATCAAATCAATAGATAAACCTTTTAGCCTTGCATTGCAAATGACTTCAATTTTATCTTTTTCAATACCTTTTTCAATACCTTTATTATAAAGATAATCTGTTTCTACATCATACGCGATAGGCATGTCTTGTGTGATTTTAATTGTTAAATCATCTATTTTTCTAAGTCTCGATAAAACGACGAGTTGTTTGATATATTTTGATAATTCACTCGGATTTTGACAAACTGCTTTCAATTGTCGCATAATCAATCGTAAAATACTTTCAGCTTTTTCAGGCGCATAATCCGCTAAAACGGCTAAAATTATGACATCAGGTACTTGTGATTGAAGAAGTTGAGTATGGTCAAAAGAATGAACATCTATCAAATCGAAACCTTTGTACACCTGTTTTGAGGGCAATTGAGTTGGCATTGAGGGCGTATTGATACCCAAATAAACCACAATATGCCTTATTTCCATCTTCCTAAGATTCAGAGCAATGCCATGATATTCCGCATTTCGATAAACCATATCGAGCTCATCTTCGGTTTGAAACTCCAAATGCAATAAAAAACATTCATTATCCATCGTTTCAACTTCGTAGAAAAAATCCATCTCTCTTTTGAGCGTGGTTTGAAGTTTAGCGACATAGGGTTTGAATGATTTTATTTGAATGCCCAACTCTCGCTCAACAAGCGGCAAAAAAATAGCTTCGGCATTTTCTTTAAATATTTTGTCGTAAAAGTTGCCTTCTTTTATTATCGGCTTACTCTTCTTTTTCGTTTGTTTTTTAGCCATTTAATGTATGGGAGGTTTTCTCATTTTATGTTTTACAAAGTTAAATGTTTTTAGATTATTATGCCATGTTTTTAATCAAAACTAAATATTTGGAAAATTACAAATCCCGCATCCAATACACCATAGGTTTGTGCGTCGAAACAGTTTCACCAATATCCACCCAATCAAACCGACTTTGTACTGAGGGGGTCTTTGTATAACCCCTTTTTATCCAAAATTTATCCAGTGGTCGATAACCTTTTGGCTTCATTGGATGATTATCGGGACGAATAACAGAACAAAAACAGGTGGTTTTGAAAGTGCCAAAGCTGCGGGCATGGGCTTCGCGCTCATCAAAAAAACGATGCCCTAAGCCCAATCCTCTATATTTAGGTAGTAAAATGCTTTCACCGAAGTAAAAAATGGAATTAATATCCAAATTGGCTTTTTCGAAAGGTTCACGTACCTCCTCGGTTTCGTCAGCTAACGGAATACAGGTAGTGGCGCCAATCATTACCCCCTCAGTATAGGCGGCAAAAAGGAACGCACGCTCGGATAAAATATAGGTTTTGAGATACTCCTTTTCATACTCAACCGTGCCTTCATAGAGATATGGAAACGCTTTGAAAACGGTAATGCGCAATTGAGCCAAATCGTCAAAAACGGACTCAATTTCACTGCCTCGCTTGGTGATATATGAATGATTCACTTATTCTGAAACCAATTTTATCCACAAAGGTAGATTGTAATAGGTGGTTACGCGGGTAATTTTACCGTTTTTAACTTCTAAAAAAGCGGCGGCTGGGAGCACATATTTTTGTCCTCGCGCTTCGGGTAAGCCTTCTTCTCCTTTTTTATAAATGCCATTTACGACGAATTCAGCCGCCACACGATTGTTTTTAGGCTCTGAAAAAAGTACCATATTGGTAAGCGTTTCTTCGTAGCTTTCGTCCATATGTTTTAAAAAATCGGTGAAAAGGTCAATGCCGATGCGTGGGTCACCTTGATTGGGTTCGTGGCGAATTTGAGGGTCTAAAAGGGCTAACATTCCTGCCCAATTTCTTTTGTTAAAACAATCGTAATATTTATCAACGGTTTCTAAAGCTGTCATAATATTTTATATGATTTTTTAATTTTTTAGAAACCAAAAGTAAGCAGCTCTTATTAGAAAGCAACCTTAATTTCGACGTTTTACATTAATAAAGAATCATACCACGCTTGAAGTTTTGTCATTGGGTAATCAAAATCTGATGATATTTGAAGTTTTAGGATATGTAACTGGGGTTTTAGTTTTTCTTTTAAAAAGGTAGAAAGTGTCCTGTGTAATGGTATCAGTAGGAATTTCAATAGCCGAACTTGGATAGGCTACCACTGGATTAAAATTATTGATGGACGTTTTATAACGCGTCAATTGTATCATCTGATTGGCACTGCTTGGGTAAACATGCTCAATTTTAATAGGCGTGTTTTGAGCTACAATTGGAGTGAAAAAGCACGAAAATAATATAGTAAAAAAGTAGATTTTCATTTTCATTTTTTTAGGCTGAAATAATTACTTATGATACCCCCTCAGTATCAGGGGATTAAAATACAGTTTTTATACATTTTATCCTAAAAAATAAGCAATAATTTGAAATGCCCCAGAGCTTGTTTGAAGCTAAGGGGCATTTTTTAGTATTTGAAGCTATTTTTGATTAATAACCTGGGTTCTGAATTATACTTTTATTGATGTCAATCTCACGTTGTGGAATGGGTAATACCAGTTTATTGTCACTAAAAGGTATTGTTCCTACGGGTCTTTTAGTGCGTTTGAGGTCATCCAATTGGTTGCCTTCAAATGCCAATTCCAATTTACGTTCTTTTAAAATGGCATCCACTGTAGCTGTAACCAATATGGGTAAACCTGCTCTTGCGCGGATTCTGTTGACATCTGCCAAAGGTGTTGCACCCACCGTTGTACTCAAGCGAGCGTTACATTCTGCTCTATTGAGGTACATTTCGGCTAAGCGGATAACGATGACATCGCCATATTGGTCATTGTGCTTGCTGGTGAAAGTGTTACTTGTAGGTTTATTGAAAAACTTACCTCTCACGTCAGTAGCATCATATAACGCCAAATGTTTTTGCTGGATACGAACATCTCCCCGACCTTGATTGCCTGCTGAGGCATAATAAGTATTGAGACTATTGATACCATCTTGGTCAGTAATCGCTATGTGAAATAAAACCTCTCCGGAATGCCCTGCGGCTTTATCATCAAATATTTCAGTAAAATCGGTTGCTAAACTATGAAATTTTGAATTGATAACTTTGTTG
>JANMYC010001167.1:0-2139 GCA_031381715.1 Saprospiraceae bacterium | reverse complement strand
CGTAATACTGTTTGTGAAACAAAATAAGCACATTAGCTTTTTAATTGCAAATTTTTTAACATATTTTTTGTGTTAAATTCTAAAACTTAACTTTGCATCAATAAAATATAAAATAGATATGGAAGCAATAGAAATAAGATTAAGCGATACTTTAGAAAAAATGCCTGAAACGGCGCGGGTGTGGATTTACCAAAGCAGCCGACCATTTTCTGAGATGGAATTAACCGTTTTGAGGAGTCAACTCAGAGCTTTTGTGAGTGATTGGACGGCTCACAGCAACCAATTATCAGCAGCAGGGGATGTTTTATTTGAGCGATTTTTGGTTTTGGCAGTGGATGAGAGCCAAGCAGGGGCGAGCGGTTGCTCAATAGATAAATCAGTTAATTTTTTAAAAGGCATTGAAAATCAATACAATACGGAGTTGTTTGAGCGGATGCACTTTGCTTTTTTACAAGGCGAAGATGTTGAAGTAGTGCCTTCGGGCGAGTTTTCAAGGCTTTATACTGAGGGGGGTATTTCAGAAAATACCTTGGTGTTTGATAACCTCGTGCAAAGCATTGGCGATATGAAAAGACAGTGGATTAAGCCGCTGAATAAAAGCTGGCATAAGCGGTTTGTGTAGTGTGTAGTTTATAGTTTTTGGTGTGTAGTTCAAGCTGCTAACTAAAAACTACACACTAAAAACTATACACTCACTTTAACGGGCAATAATCAATGTTTTAGTCATATCTCGCTGACCTTTTGCGGTGACGCGGATAAGGAAATTACCAGTTGTGAATTTTGAAATATCCATCCGTACTGGTACATCGCCTACATTTTCCACAGTTTGGAAAAGTATTTGTTGACCGAATGAATTATACACGTAAATATTGGCATTTTTTCCTTTCAACTGCGGTAAGCCGATATTGATAAAATCGCTCGCAGGATTAGGGAAAACAAGTGCCGTATTCACATCCTTGAAATTCAGTTTTTTAATCTCTGAATATCTCACTGTTCCATCGTTATAATCCAATTTTATTCTATAAATATTCTCTCCTTCCGTTAGATTATTGTCATAAAATGTAAAATATTGCAATTCGCGAGTCGGCAAAATGGAATTCGTTACGTGAATATCTTCAAATTCACCTTTTGTATTCAATTTTTGAACCACGAAAAAGTCGTTTTTGTAACCTGTATTATTCACCCATTCAATGCGGGCGCGTTGGTATTCAGCGTGCGCAAAAAGGGATAAAAGGGCTGTATTGTTGCTGGCAAGTGGGTTCGTTTGGATTAAACAGCTTTGGATATTGGAGAATTGAAAACTCAAACCGCCTTCACGACCATCGCTCAATTTGATGCGACCACTGCCGCCCAAAACCAAATAATTTTGACCATCGGCACCCACTCCCACTTGGAAAGCGCCACCATTCAGCGTAATGCCAATTGGAGAGCCTTGGATACCAAATGTGATTGTTCCAGTTAAACCTGTGTAATAGTACCATGCATTAGTTGGCACCTGAGCCGTGTCATTGCATAATTCCAAACGAGGTGTACCAGTGCGAGAGCCACCTGTTAGACGAATGTTTAATGAAACCAAATTACCCGCGCTGTCTCTACCATTTCCTGAAATAACGCCAGTTCCGTCCGGATTTTTTCTGAAACGAATATCAAATGTATTGCTCGGGATAACGTTGCACGTTGGTGATGCGCCGAAATACAGGAAATAAGGTGTATAACGCTTAATTGGGTCTGCACAACCACAATTGAGGTTAGATTCCTTTGCGTCATATAATTGGCATGTATCCGTATTTTTGACAGTTACGGTAAAACTACAAGTGGCTTTATTACCCGCTGAATCTGTCGCGGTGTAAGTGACCGTATTAACGCCTATTTTAAAACAATCATTGGGTTTAAAATTGCTGGATACTGAGGGGGTAGAGCAGTTGTCAGATGCTGTAGGTGCTGCCCATGTAACATTAACACAATCATTGGCTGCATTCGTGATATTGGCTGAAATATTAGCGGGGCAACTGATTGTAGGCAATGTTTTATCATTATTACAAGGATTTACAACTGCGCGGCTCACGGTAATGGTAAAACTGCAAGACGCTTTATTACCTGCTGCATCCGTAGCCGTGTGAGTAACAGTCGTTACACCTA
>JANMYC010001142.1:0-1597 GCA_031381715.1 Saprospiraceae bacterium | reverse complement strand
TCAATCACTTTTGCTTTCTGCAAATGAAATATCAGCGTAAATATCAGCCAGTGAAATAACTGTTTCAAATAAATCTAAGGTTATCAAGTCATTGGGGTTTTCGTAATTTTCAACTATCCAATTAGAGCCTTTACGAGCATAAAAGATAATAGACATTTCATCTTGCGAAATAATAAGATAGTAGTTGAGCGTTGGAATTTTGAGATATTCCTTCATTTTAGTACCGCTATCGGTAGAAAAAGAGTTTTCGGAAGCTATTTCTATCAAAATTTCAGGCTGCGTGAATCTGTAACCATCTGTATAATCTGTTTCAGGAGCGACTACAATGTCTGGATAACGATAGATATTACTGAAATTTACTTGCACTTTAACATCGTGGGCTTGCACTTTATAGCCTTTTTTCTTGAATGGTTTGCGGATGAGTTCAACAATATTGAGGGCAATATCGTTGGCTCTGATAGATTCTCCGGGCATTTCGATAAGTTTTCCATAATGAAATTCATGGCGAACTGCTGAGTTTTTCTCTAACTCAAAATACTCGTTGATTGTGTATATTTTAGTAGCAATTTTGACCGCCATAATTTTAGTTTTTACAAATTTACAACTTTTTTTCGTTTTTTAAAATCCTAAAATCTGTATTTTTAACCATGAAACATCAAAAGCATACCAAGCTCACAAAACCCAATATCGGTCAATTTGCTCGCAATGAATGGGCAATAATGGGTACTTCGTGCGGTAATATTCAGAAATTGGCTTTATCTCTCAACGAAAAATTACCCCCTCAGTATAAAACGGCTTATGTGGATGCTGACCATAAATCGGGTGATGAAGGCGAGTCACTTCCTTATTTTATGGCTTATACCGATAAAATCAATTTCAATCGTTTTGATTTTAATGGTAAAATAACCGATTTTCAATACCGCAGCTTTTTTAATGAAACGGGTTTGGTACTTATAAATGGGAATCATTTTAAAGGCAATCGTCAAATAGTGGTTTTAGACCCTAAAAAATTTGAGAGTCTCAGCCGCAAATTGGATAAATTAACCCATGTTGATGCGTTTTTACAACTTGAAAATCAGACTGTCGAAATTCCCAATTTTTTAAAAGAACATATTAAAAATTGGGCTGAAATTCCCGTTTTTAATATCGCCGAAACGGATAAAATTGTCGATTTTCTAATTAAAAATACAGCTATTCCGCCTATCAGTGCATTGATTTTGGTGGGCGGCAAAAGCACTCGAATGGGACGTGATAAAAGCCAAATTGACTATCACGGCAAGCCACAATGGCAATACATAGCGGATATACTGAGGGGGGTGAATCTGGAAGTTTTTATTTCATGCCGAGAGGAACAAGTGGCACAATACGAAGGCGAAAATGTGATAACGGACACTTTTATGGATTTGGGTCCTTACGGCGCGATACTTTCGGCTTTTCGTGAAAATCCGAATACGGCTTGGTTGGTGGTGGCGTGTGATTTGCCTTTACTGGATAAATTGACGCTTGAAAATTTAATTAAAAATAGAAATCCATCGGCGGTGGCGACCACTTATCGCAGCCCCGAATCCTCCGAAGGATTTCCGGAGCCTTTGATAAC
>JANMYC010001119.1:0-3900 GCA_031381715.1 Saprospiraceae bacterium | reverse complement strand
CCAAAACTGTCTCCTTTTTGCTAAAAGGGGAATTGAGTTTGCTTAAAACCTTTTGGAGAGGAGCTTTTGGTTTTCGATATACTTGATTTTAATACTATAAATAGGTTTTTGTAAGCTTTTAATGGGTAAAAATCAGCTTTTTTACTTTTATTCACCTATTTGTTTTTGAAACTAAAAAAGTATCTATTCTCCAAATTGATAAAGATTTTTTGGTATTTCTCAAACAAATTTAAACATGAAAGGTGTAATATTTACAGAATTCCTTGACCTCGTGGAAGAAAACTTCGGTTACGAGACGGTTGATACTATCATTGAAAAAAGTAGTTTATCTACTAATGGTGCTTACTCAGCAATAGGTACTTATCCCCATTCTGAAATGTTTCAACTCATTGGCCATTTGAGTCAAGAGAAAAACATACCTGTGGAGGTTTTACTCCGATTATTTGGCAAGCACGTCTTTAGTGTTTTGATGAAATCTTTTCCAAACCATACGAAGCACATCAGCCATACCTTCCAACTTCTCGAATCTATCGAAAACCATATTCACGTAGAGGTACGTAAAATATACCCTGATGCTGAATTGCCACATTTTCAAATAACCCGACTTGATAATAATACAATAGAGATGATATACACTTCAAAGCGTAAAATGGCCGATTTAGCCATTGGCTTGATTGAAGGCTGTTTTGAGCATTTCAACGAAGAAGGCACTGTTCAAAAAACGAACCTTAATGATGACGGGAGTGAAGTCAGGCTTTTAATTCTAAAGAAATAACCCATGATTGAGATAGAAATACTGAAAAGAAGGTTTGAAAGGGAGAGAGAAGCCCGCAAATGCGCCGAAGCCATACTTGAAAAAAAGGCTTTGGAGCTATTCAATGTCAATCAAGATTTATTGGCTTTTAACGGAAGCCTTGAACACTTGATTGATGAGCGGACTCATGCACTCGAAACGAGCCAATCGCGGTTATCTACCCTCATCAGTAACATGAATGCAGGTATTTTATTGGAAGATGAAAATGGGAAAATCGTCTTGGTTAATCAAGCATTTTGCGATATTTTTAATATTGTAGTGCCGCCTCATTTATTATTGGGCAGTGATTGTTCGGATAGCCTTACTGCGGTTCTAAATTTATTTCCCAATCCTGACCAATTTGGTAAGCGCATTTTTGAAGTACTCTCAAATCGCCAAATAGTCAGTGCTGAAGAAATAAAAATGGTTGATGGCAAGATTTTAAGTAGAGATTATATCCCGATTTTTATTAAAAATGAATATTTAGGGCACTTATGGGAATATAGGGATGTTACCAACGAAGTACTCGTCCAAGAAAAACTCAGAGCCAGCGAAGATAAGTACCGAGGTATCATTGAAAACATGGAGTTGGGTTTATTGGAGGTTGATAATGATGGTAATATTGTGACGGCTTATCCGCGATTTTGTGAAATGATTGGCTACACTCAAGAAGAGCTTATTGGTAAAAAAGCGGTGAAAACCCTTCTCCCCAAAGAATACTATGCAGTTCTAAATAACCAAATCAATGAGCGCGCAGCGGGAAGGAGCGGGGTATATGAGGTGCAAATGATTAAAAAGGATGGTGAGCGCATATGGGCTTTGATTTCAGGTGTCCCGATTTTTGATATTTCAGGCAATGTAACGGGTGCTTTGGGCATCCACTACGACATCAGTAATCAGAAAAAACTACAACACGAACTTGAATTTGCGCGCCAAAAAGCGGAAGCTGCTCAAGAAGCTGAAAAGCAATTTTTAGCTAATATGAGCCACGAAATACGCACGCCTTTGAATGCAATCATCGGTATGTCGCATTTATTGCACGATACGAGCCCTTCCGAAGAGCAAAAGGAATACTTAACGATTCTGAAAAATTCGGCTGAAATGCTGAGAATGCTGATTTCGGATGTATTAGATATTTCAAAAATCCGCTCTGGTAAATTAGAGATTCAACAAAAAGAATTTGATGTAGTGGGTATGGTACGGTCTTTGGCTAAATCAGTTCAATTGAGGCTCAACGATAGGCCCCTCAGTATAGAAGTGAAAATTGATGACCGCCTTGAAAATACCGTCATCGGCGACGATCTTTTACTCAATCAAATATTGACAAACCTCATTGGTAACGCAGAAAAGTTTACGAGTGAAGGAAAAATAGAAATTACTGTAAAAGTAAAAGCCAAGGTAGCTAATCATTTTTTATTGGAGTTCATAGTGGCTGATACGGGTATCGGTATCCCGGAAGACAAATTGGGCTTAATATTCCAAACGTTCCGTCAAGTAGATGGGGATATAAAGCGCAAATTTGGGGGAACTGGCTTAGGCTTATCCATTACAAAGCAGTTGATTGAACTTCAAGGTGGCAGTATCGAAGTTCAAAGTGAATTGGGCAAAGGCTCAAAATTCATTTTTAATTTACCGTATAAGGATTCGGGCAATAAAATTTCGGTTAAGGAATACAGCGTTCCTACACTCAGCAATATCCAAACTGCTGAAATCAAGGTGCTTGTAGTGGAAGATAATTACATGAATAGAAAGTATATTTCCACGTTATTAAAAAAATGGAATATCACCTATTCAATGGCTAATGACGGTAAAGAAGGCTTCGAAATGGCTCAAAAGGAAAAATTTGACATCATTTTTATGGATGTTCAAATGCCCGTCATGGATGGTTATGAATCCACGATTGCCATTAGGAATTCTAAAAATATGAATGCTGATACGTGCATTATTGCTTTGACGGCGTCTGCTATGCTGTCTCAAAAAGATAAAGCTTTTCAGGCGGGTATGAATGATTATCTTTCAAAACCATTTACACCGGATCAAATCGTGGAAAAAATCCAAAAATATTGCTCATCCGAAAAGAAAGGAACCGCAAAAACGGATGAAGATGACTCTAATACTGAGGGGGGGGCATTTTTTAAATTTAATAAAAGATTAGACGCCAAATTGCTTGAAGAACTGTATTTCAACGATTGGGATTACGTCCGCGAGATGTTTAAAATTTTTATTGAAAATACAGTTCCCGAATATTCAACGCTTCAAAATGCTTTTGTAGCCGAAGATTGGGAGGAAGTGAGGCGATTGGCGCACAAAATAAAGCCTACTTTTAGTATGGTAGGATTGTCGGATATCGAAGCATTGATGCTTGAACTTGAGCACTCCGCTAAAAATAGAGTACCCAAAGAGGAATTAGAAGAGATTTTTGGTAAAATAGAAGCTGTACTTCCGCAAGGCATTGAAGCAGTAGAAAGTGACTTTAATAAATTACGGCTTATTGAAGTTTAGTAAAGTAATAATAAATGCAATATTTGAAAAGAAGAGACTTAACGAATTAAATACAAACTCCCATGATTTTAAAATGTATAATTGTTGACGATGATATAATGGCTCGAAAAGCTTTAGAGCGTTTATGTCAAAAAAATCCTTCAATTGAACTGCTTGGCATTTTTGAAAATGGCCAGTCGGCATTAGATTTTTTAGAGACCAAAGATCCTGATTTGATTTTTTTAGACATCGAAATGCCCGAATTATCAGGTATCGAGATGCTCAATCGCTTACCTTATTTGCCAATGGTCATTTTTACAACTACTAAAACGGACTACGCTTATGAGGCTTACGAATTTCAAGCCATTGATTTTTTAAAGAAACCCATTTCTCTGGTTCGATTCGAGCAAGCGATTAATATTGCACTTGAAAAATTAGAGAAAAAACTCAGCTTCCCCAGGATTGAGGATTCATCGAAGGAGATTTATGTCAAAGAAGAAGGGCGATACATTCGCATCCCGTGTGAGGAAATTCTTTTTTTCGAAAACGTGGGCGACTATGTGAGGGTAAAAACCACCAAAGGACAACACATCATTTATGGTACGCTCAAAAGCGTGGATGAACGA
>JANMYC010001114.1:0-12962 GCA_031381715.1 Saprospiraceae bacterium | reverse complement strand
AGTAATATCTTCACAATGGATCCCTAAAGACCCATAATTAATCTATCGTGGCGAATTTAATCTGACTAAATATCTTACTCAAAAAAATTGACAAGTATTTAATCTAAAAATTCTATCTGTACATCTTTCCTTGTCTATTCCCATTGTCCTAAATTGTTACTCATTATAATACCGAAATATCATAATGTTATTCTGTCTCACAATGTCAATGAACTCTTTGAGAAAACAACCATTCACACACTATCTTACTCTCTTCGGATACTGAAAAGACGGTTGTCTTTCTCTTATTTTTTTAGCTTGTAAAAGCTTAATTTCAACACATAAACTCTTACTTTCTAAGAGCGGGTGCAAAGATACAAACGTTTTTTGTTAATCCTAATTTTTTATTAAAAATTTAAATATTTTTTTTGAAAACATTTATTGATTAACTAAAAAACTTTCTGTTGCACTTATTCAATGTTAATGCCTTTCTTCTAAAGCGACGCAAAGATAGTATGTGTTTTTAACCTGTGCAAGTGTTTTCAAAAAAATATTCTTAAAATAAAGTGTGAGTGAAATCTTAGGTCGGTTTTACTTTCGAATTACCCCTATATATCAAGACAATATTCGGAATAGTACTACGCTTCAAAACAAATGCATCAGATATAGGCTAATCCCACAGAATTATTTTTTTTTACTTTATTTTAAAATTTTTCTTTGATTAATTTTACCCCCTCAGTATTAAACTGAATTTAACTCATTTTACATAAAGTTCTAAGCAAATGACATATTTTAATAGGCAATGGTGGAAGGAAACGATCATTTATCAAATATACCCTCGTTCGTTTAAAGACTCCAATAATGATGGTATCGGCGATTTGAAAGGCATTATCAGTGAACTCGACCATCTAAAAAATTTGGGCGTGGATGTCATTTGGCTCTCCCCCATGTATAAATCACCCAATGCCGATAATGGTTACGATATTTCTGATTATGAAAACATCATGACGGAGTTCGGAACGATGGTTGATTTCGATGATTTACTGAGGGGTATCCACGAGCGCGGGTTGAAATTGATTATTGACCTAGTAGTCAATCACTCCAGCGATGAGCACGTTTGGTTTCAAGAAAGTCGAAAATCAAGGGATAACCCTTATCGTGATTTTTATATCTGGAAAAAGCCTAAGCCTGATGGTAGCCCGCCCAATAATTGGAAATCCTTTTTCAGTGGTTCGGCTTGGCAATGGGACGAAATCACCCAAGAGTATTATTTGCATCTCTTTGCTGTAAAGCAGCCTGACTTAAATTGGGAGAATCCTGCGCTCCGACACCATATATATAATATGATGCATTTTTGGCTCAAAAAAGGGGTTGATGGCTTTCGGATGGATGTTATCCCTTTTTTATCAAAAGATCAATCATTTCCTGATTCGGATGGTAGTTTGGAATTTTACGCCAATGGTCCTCGGATTCATGAGTTTTTAAAAGAAATGAATCAAGAGGTTTTATCCAAGTATGACATCATGACAGTTGGAGAAGCTTTCGGGGTTTCTACAAAAGAGGCTTTAGATTATGTGGGTAAGGATAGAAATGAATTACAAATGATTTTTCATTTCGACCACGCCGTACCGCGTGACGAAATCAATTTTATTCAACCTAATCCCGAGTGGACTTTGCCTCAACTCAAGTCCATTTTTCAAAAATGGGATACTACCATGAAAAATGATGGTTGGAACAGTATCTATTGGGGCAACCATGACAATCCACGCATCATAAGTAGATTAGGCGATACTAAAAGGTATCGGGTCAAATCTGCGAAAATGTTGGCGACGATATTGCTCACGCTTAGAGGTACACCTTATATATATCAAGGTGATGAAATAGGGATGACCAATTGTCCGTTCGACTCTATTGACGAATTTGATGATGTTCAAGTAAAAAATGCATGGAATAGTCTTATCCTGAATCAGCATAAAGACGCTTCATTATTTTTAAAAGCTGCCAATAAGATTGCCCGCGACCATGCTCGTACGCCTATGCAATGGAGTAATACTAAAAATGGTGGTTTTACTGAGGGGGATAAAACATGGCTTAAGGTAAATCCTAATTTCAAAAAAATTAACGTAAGAGCAGATAATGACAATCCTGATTCTATTTTAAACTATTACAAGGCGTTAATACGTTTCAGAAAAGAAAACTTAGTTTTGGTCTATGGGGCATTTGAAGACATTTTACCCGAACATGAAAAAATATATGCTTACATTCGTTCGTCCGAAAATAAAGAACTATTGATAATCAATAATGTTTCAGGTGATAAAATGGGTTTAAAATCGCTGATAGATTACCCCCTCAGTATATTGACACTTTTAATGACAAATTATACAACCAAAACGCCTATTTGGACTTTACAACCTTATGAATCTCGCATTTACCGTTTATTATGATTATTAAAACAAGTGGTATTATCCTCCGCACTGTCAAATACAGTGAAACGAGCATCATTGCTGATATATACACGCGTGAAAAAGGATTGCGCTCATATATAGTGAGTGGCGTGCGGACACCTAAAGCTAAAGTGTCCGCTGGATTGATGCAAATGATGTCGCTGCTTGACCTCGTTGCTTACGACCGTGAAGACAAAGGACTAAATAGAATCAAAGAAATTAAGCCCGCCCACGTATATACATCCCTCCCTTTTGATGTCATGAAAGCCTCCGTAGGTATTTTCATGGCGGAGGTAACTCGACGGGCAATCAAGGAGACCGAAGAAAATAAAGAGCTATTTGATTTCTTATTCAGTGTATTTCAGTATTTAGATGAAACCAAAGAGAGTTACGCTAATTTGCATTTAAGTTTTTTAATAGAATTATCGCAGCATTTAGGATTTCAAGCGCACGATGATAATGACGATAAAAATGCCGTATTTGATTTAAAAGAAGGCGTTTTTACGAGTGAAACAATTGGGCATACCCACTTTTTAAGCCAAAATTTATCCAATATCCTGAGGGGGTTGATTTCAACAAATTGGCAAAACAGCCATATTATCAAAATGACGAGGGATGAACGGCGGGAACTTCTGGGTGAACTTGTTAATTTTTACCGTCTGCACATAGATAATTTTCCTGAAATCAATTCCTTAAAAATTTTGCAAGAGATTTTTTGAGAACTGAATGCGTACTAAAACTGTTTTAAATGCATGAAATGGAATAAAATAATATTAATCGGTATCTTTTATTTAAAAGTAATAAGCTGTTCGGCTCAAGAGCCTGCCGATAGGGCGCGTTGTGAAAATAAAGAATTTGATAAAAAGGTAGCATCTTGGCTCAGTTTTACTGTTCCAACCGTTAATCCAGAGGGTGTTAAAAAAATGCCTGATGCACTCATATTAGATGCGCGTGAAAAAAAGGAATACGATGTGAGCCATCTCCCCAATGCCGTTTTTATTGGCTACAATCATTTTGAAAAAGAGGTGATGAAGGATATTGATAAAAAGAAACCAATCGTGGTTTATTGCTCCATCGGTTATAGAAGTGAAAAAATAGGTGAAAAGCTGAAAAAATTAGGCTTCACAAATGTCCACAATCTCTACGGAAGTATTTTTGAATGGATAAACGAAGGAAATACAGTTGTGGACAATCAAGGCAATCCCACGAAAAAAGTACATACTTTTAATAAAAATTGGGGGCAATGGGTGGATAAAAATAAGGCTGAAAAAATATGGTGAGAAAGTGTTTCGTTTTTCGGGGTGCGTATTTCACCAATATACGAAACACACACCCCGAAAAACGAAACACGCCTATCCAAGTTTTTCTTTTAAAAACTGTCCCGTATAAGATTCTTTTACATCCACCAAGCCCTCGGGCGTACCTTGAAAGACTAAATAACCACCATTTTTACCACCTTCGGGACCCAAATCAATGACCCAATCCGCCGATTTTATCACTTCCATATTGTGCTCAACAACTAAAACGGTATGCCCTTTTTCAACCAAAGCATTGAAAGCATCCAGCAGCTTTTTAATATCGTGAAAATGAAGCCCCGTTGTAGGTTCATCGAAAATGAAAAATATCTTTTCTTTTGGATTTTCTTTTCCTAAAAACGAGGCTAATTTGACCCTTTGCGCCTCACCGCCCGAAAGCGTTGAACTCGACTGCCCTAAATGCACATAGCCCAGACCAACATCAAAAAGAGGTTTTAATTTTTGAATGATGCTTTTATCATCTTTAAAAAAGGTCAAAGCTTCTTCAACACTCATTTGAAGGACTTCAAAAATATTTTTACCATTATAAGTCACATCTAAGGTTTCAGCTTTAAAACGTTTGCCTCGGCACTCTTCACATTCCAAATGCACATCGGCAAGGAATTGCATCTCTACAACTTGTTCGCCTTCGCCTTTACAAGTCTCGCACCTCCCCCCCTCAGTATTGAATGAAAAAATACCCGGTTTATAGCCTCTAATTTTTGACAATTGCTGCTTTGAAAACAAATCCCTTATTTCATCATACGCTTTCACATAAGTAACAGGATTGGAACGAGAAGATTTACCAATAGGTGATTGATTTATCATTTCAATAACTGAAATACGCTTGATATCACCCGTTAAACCATCAAAATGCCCTGGCACTGTCCCTATATTGGGGTCTAATTCACGTTGGAGTGCAGGATGCAGGATTTGTTTCACCAAAGTCGTTTTTCCACTTCCTGAAACGCCACTCACCACCGTCATTGTGTTCAAAGGTATTTTAATGGAAACATTTTTCAAATTATGCTGTCTCGCTCCTTTTACTTCAATCCAATGAACCCCTTTTCGGCGTACAGTAGGAACGGGAATTTGCATCGAACCATTCATGTAGCGCGTCGTTAAGCTCTGTTTGGCATCGCTGTATATTTTTTCATATTCGCCAGCAAAGACCACTTCGCCACCGTGAATACCCGCTTCTGGACCCATATCTATCAAATAATCAGCATTTTTAATCACATCTTCCTCATGTTCAACCACTACAACTGTATTCCCTAAATCCCTTAATGCTTTTAAAACAGTCACCAATCGCTCCGTATCACGCGGGTGTAAGCCCACGCTCGGCTCATCCAAAATATACATTGAACTGGTCAAATTTGAGCCCAATGTCCTTGTCAAATTGATGCGCTGTGTTTCACCGCCACTCAAAGTCGAACTCACACGGCTCAAAGTCAAATAGCTCAAACCCACGTTCATCATAAAATGCAAGCGATTGCGAATTTCTAAAATCAAGCGCTTACCCACTTGCATATCACTTTCAGAAAGCTCCAATGAATCAAAAAACGCAGAGACTTCATCAATGGGAATATCCACCAATTCAGTAATATTTTTACCACTCACTTTTACGTAAGTCGCTTCTAAACGCAAGCGTCCTCCTTCGCACGTAGGGCAAGTAGTGCGCCCACGGTAGCGAGCCAACATGACTCTATTCTGGATTTTATACGTTTGTTCCTCGAGCATTGCAAAGAACTTATTGATACCATCGAAATATTGATTGCCATTCCAAAGCAATTTCCTCTGTTCTTTAGTCAAATCTTGATATGCTCGGTGAACAGGAAAGTCAAATCTATGAGCGGTTTGTAAAAACGCATCCAACCATTCCCCTGATTTTTCACCTTTCCAACAAGCGATGGCTCCCTCAAAAACCGAAAGCGTTTTATTCGGAATGACCTTCTCTTCATCAATTCCCATCGTTTTACCGTAACCCTCGCACGTAGGGCAGGCACCGTAAGGGTTATTATAGTTAAATAACTGAGGGGTCGGGTCTAAAAATAAAATTTCATCTAATTCAAATCTATTATTAAAACGCCTTGTTTCACCGCCAATTATTTCAATAATTGCCTCACCTTCCGATTCATAAAAAGCAGTTTGCACTGAATCGGCAATCCGTTTGGTATTTTCAGTGGGCTCACCCTTATTTTCAATATCATTTTTATCAATCACAAAACGGTCTATTAAAATACGAATATCGGCATCTTTAAAAGTATTCACCGTTTGACTCAAATCCACACCCATTTCAACCCCTTTATCCTCAATAACATCTTCAATTTGTAGCATTGAGCCGCTTTTCCAAAGGCGGGTATAGCCTTTTTGAAGCAAAAGATTCAATTCTGCTTCAAGGGTTCTATCATCATATTTGGTGGGGATTGGGATAAAAAGCTGAACTTTATCACCTTCTTTTTGGTGTAAAATAAAATCCATCACATCCGATACTTGGTGTCTTTTGACAATTTCGCCAGAGACTGGGGAGTAGGTTTTACCAATCCGAGCAAAGAGTAATCTTAAAAAATCATACGCCTCAGTCATTGAGCCTACCGTAGAGCGATTATTGCCCGTAGTCACTTTTTGTTCAATAGCAATTGCCGGGCAGATACCTTTAATATAATCCACATCAGGCTTTTTCATGCGCATCAAAAACTGACGGGCATAGCTCGAAAGGCTTTCCACGTAGCGGCGCTGCCCTTCGGCATAGAGCGTATCCATCGTTATGGATGATTTACCGCTACCCGAAACGCCTGTCACTACCACCAATTTATTCTTAGGAATCTCTAAATCAATATTTTTAAGATTGTTGCTTCTCGCTCCTTTTATAAAAATAGTATTGACGACCCCCTCAGTATTGAGAGGCTTTTTTATCTCTTTAACAGCCATTTTTGATGAATTTATTTAAAAAGCAGAAGCAAAGGTAAGATATAAAGTCGATTTAAAAAACGAATTGTTTTACCGTAAAACAAAATAAAACAAATCTTGTTCACTTGTTTCATAAAAAGGCTTCTGATAAAAGCCATAAACCAAATGCTATGAATAAAATGCCCGATACAATATTGATATACCGCATCACTTTAATACTCAAAACATTGCGCAATCGAGCAGCAAAGTAAGAAATAGCTAAACTTGTCGCTCCAGCACCCAATAAAGCACCCGTGAAAAAACTGATGTTTTGATATACCTCAAAATGGTATTTTGTCTTTAAAACCCCCGCTGCCCCTACCCACTCCATGAAATTAGCAGGATTCAATATATTTAAAAAAAAGCCTTTTGAAAGATTTTGAAAAAAAAGCGTCGTGGCTCCTATTTCTTTTCCAACGCTCACTTTATTTCTATTTACAATACCAAGAACACCCAAAACAATCAAAAAAACACCGCCACAAATATCCACCCAAAAAGATACGTCCACACCCGTAGGCATAAACGCCTCAACACCCGAATAAGCCAAAGCCAACAAAAATAAATCCGCTAATATTACACCCACTGTGATAGGAATAGTGGAGCGAAAACCTCTTTCAAGACTTGTTTTAATTATAGTAAAAAAAACGGGACCCAATGCAAAACTGAATAAAAAACCAATCGGAATACCTGAAAAGAAGGCTTTTGCTGAAAAAATGTTCAAAATATTTGTTTTTTAAAATGATAAAATCCTTTCAATAATTTGGAGAGATACCCCCTCAGTATAAGGCTCTCAAGATTAAAATTTCAAGGATAAAATATTTTTTAAGGAGCAACCCGTTTTCTTTTAGCCACTACAAAAGTTTCCCAATCGCTAAAAGCTTTCGTTTTCATGACTCTCGGAAACTTGGATTGCCCACCCACTTTACCTTGCGATTTCATATAATCCAGAAATATTTGAGGTGTTATAATTTCTACTTGCGGAGCACCGAGAACAGAGCCTCTTTCTGTCGCATAGTCATCATTAATTTCTTTCAGATGTTCATCTAAAAGACGAGCAAAAGTCGAATTATCCACCAAAGGATTACAACCTATATACCACCGATGAGCAAATCCTGCCTCAGTTTCCACGGCAGCTACCGTGAATTCTTTAACATCTGTTTTCAATATATCTTGCACGTATTGAATACCTTGATTCATATTATCAATAGATAAATGCTCACCAGTAACGCTTAAAAACTGCTTGGTTCGACCAGTAATGAGCAGTTCCTTACGCTCAATGTCTGTAAACTTAACTGTATCACCAATCAAATAACGCCATGCACCCGCACACGTGCTAATGACAACAGCGTATTCTACTCCTTTTTCAATATTATCAACGGTACAAGTCTTCGGTTGTCCTATGAGTGTGCCATCATTTGTGAAGTTTTCACTGTTAAATGGAATGAACTCGTGGAAAACGCCATTATTAAGTATCAAAGCCATTGAGCGCGTTTCGGGGCGATTTTGAAAAGCAATGAAGCCTTCTGACGCCAGATAAGTGTCAATATAAATCATGGGTCTGCGCATCAAAGCATCGAACGCCTTCCGATGTGGTTCAAAGGCTATGCCTCCGTGAACAATAATCTGTAGATTAGGCCAAATATCATGAATACTTTCCACCTTATTATATGCTACCACCTTTTCAATCATCAATAAAATCCATGATGGAATGCCTGAAATGAAGCCAATATCCCATTTTGGCGCATTGCGAGCAATCACTTCTATCCTACGATTCCAATCGGGAATACTTTGAATCCTTTTACCCGGTCTTGAAAATGTGGAAAGCCAGAGAGAGCTTTCTTTTAAATTAATGCCACTCATATCTCCCACATAATATCCATTCGCTTCTTTCAATGTAGTCGAGCCACCAATGAAAAGCCCTTGCTTTGTAAAAAAATCAGCATCTAAATCGAACTTAGTAGAAGCATAAAACGACTTAAAACCTGCCTTACGGATGGATCTAATCATTTCGTGCGTCATCGGTAAATATTTACTCGGCGCACCCGTGGTTCCACTGCTCAGCGCAAAATACTTGATTTTGCCAGGCCAAGTGACATTGGGTTTATTTTGAAGGGAACGATACCACCATTCATCATGAATTTTATCATAATCAAAGAAAGGGACATTTTCCTGAAATGCTTTAATGACATCATCAGAGAATAAAATATCGCTAAAATGGAAATGCTTTCCAAATGCCGTAAATTGAGCTTTTCGTATGAGTCTTTTAAGCGTTTTACGCTGTAATTCAATAGGAGATTGCCCCAACCCTTGAATTCCGTTTGCTAATGTAAATGCTCTTTTAATTAATCCTCCTACAAGACGCATGTTAATAATTCAGGTTATTTTTATATTTGGTTGATGAAAAAGTTAAGGGTAATCTCATGTGTAGGGTGACTTAAATAACCGACAATTCTCAAACTCGCCCCCATACCCCCGAAGGGGGATTACACCTCAAAAAGGGTGAAAAATATGCTTTTTTACTCCCGAGTGCTCGGGATAATCCCCCTTCGGGGGTATGGGGGCAAACTTGAGAATTGTCGATTATTTTAGACTATCTACTTATGTTGCGATTGTACACAAGTGCAAAAATAATGAAAACTAAAAATATTCTGTACATCATTCTTTTCTTTCAATTACATAATGCGGGTACGGAATATCTACCCCCTCAGTATCAAACCGTTTTTTTATGTTTTCTATCAAATCACAATATAAATCAAAGGCAAAAGAAGGATTCAATGCCCACGCATCCCCCCTCAGTACAAGTGCCCAATCCGTCATTCTTACAACCTTCACAGTGACTAAAGGTTTTCCCTCTTCTTTTTCTTTTTCAGTTCTTCTATCCAGATAAAGGGGATGTTTCGCTATTTCATCATAAATGATACTTTTAGCTTTATCAATATCCGCTTTAAAACCAATATTAATTTCCACAAATTTACATACAGGATGGTCATTATAATCCGCATTGACCAATATTTCATTTGCAATAACTGCATTCGGTACAATAATACGGCGATTTTCAAAATCTCTAATTACAGTATGCCTCAAAGTAATGTCTTCTACTACTCCCGAATATATTTCTTTTATCTTCAGACGATCATTAACTCGAAAAGGCTTTGACATCACGATAAAAATCCCACTCACTATATTACTAAATGCCTGTTGCGAAGCAAAACCCACAATAGCCGCCAAAATACCCGCCCCCGCTAAAAGCGAACCCGCAAAAGTACGAAGCGGTGGAAACTCCCTAATAATAAAGATAATACCAATAGAGTAAATAATAGTGCTGAGAGCGTTTCCAACAAACTTAAAATTTGTCAGTACGTCACTATCCGAACTTTTCTTCATCAACCGGTTAAAAGTACGTCGAGAAAGCCAATTTGCCAGTAAAGTAAAAAAAATGATGATTAAAAACGCAGCCGTAGATTCAAAACGGTCGGGTAATAATTGGTTGAACTTATCCATTTTTTAGTAGTTTTAACAAAATAGGAACAGTTTTGTGTGAAAGTAAAAATGTGAAAAAAAAATACATTTAATTCTGTTAAAATTATCCAGCTACATATCCCAAAACGAATATTCGCTATTAAAAAAAAAGATGTACATTTGAACCCTAATGAGTAATAAAGGACAAAATAACAAAATAATTTTCGGATTAAAAGTGCGGCAGCTGCGCACAGAGCGAAATCTTTCATTTGCAGTACTTGCAGAACAAACAGGTATGTCCATTTCGTACCTCAATGAAATAGAAAAAGGCAAAAAATATCCTAAGGATGATAAGATTAGTTTGCTTTCTCATGCCTTACACACCACCCCTTCGGAATTGACTTCAGTGGAGATGCCATTAAGTTTGGCGCCCATTGAAGATTTGCTTCAATCGAACTTTTTGAACGAACTTCCCCTTGATTTGTTTGGGATTGAGCTGAATAAAGTAGTAGAAATCATCGCCAATGCACCTTTGCGCGTAGGTGCTTTTATTTCAACTTTAGTAGAATTGAGCCGTAATTATGCTTTGCGCGAAGAGAATTTTTATTTTGCAGCCTTGCGGTCATATTTGGAACTTCACAATAATTATTTTGAAGAACTCGAAGAAGCAGTTAAGCAATTCTCTAAACAAAATAAAGTACCGACTGGTCACGCACTACCATCCCACTATTTGGGTCAACTTTTAGAAAAAAAGTTTAACTATAAAATAGTTGAAAACGGATTGGATGAATATCCAGAGTTGAAAAATATCCGCTCGGTATATGTTCCAAAATCCAAGGAGTTACTGCTAAATAGAAGCATGTCTGAAATCCAAAAAGTTTTTCAATATGGTAAAGAGTTGGGTTTCAATGCTTTAGGTTTAAAAGAAAGGGCTTATACTTCCTCACTTTTAAGAGTAAAAACTTTCGATGAGGCACTTAACCATTTCAAAGCGGGCTATTTTTCCGCAGCTTTATTAATCAATCGAGAAAGTTTTATCAAAGATATTGAGCAGTTTTTGAAAATGGAAACCTGGGACGATGGAGAAACCCTCAACAGGCTCATGCAACGCTATCAAGCTACCCCCGAGATGATTTTCCAACGGATGACAAACGTATTGCCTCGGTTTTTTAATCTAAAAAAGCTGTTTTTCCTTCGTTTCATACACCATATTAAGTCCGATAAGTTTGAAGTAAATAAGGAATTGCACCTCAATCGCCGGCATCAGCCCCACGGCAATGGCTTGGATGAACATTATTGCCGTAGATGGATTTCGATTACGTTGCTTCAAAATTTGCAAGTTTTACAAAAAGAAGCCAATACGTCCAACGTGCCGAGTATTATCAGCATCCAAAAAAGCAAATTTTATCTCACAAATGATGAATACCTATGCATTACTATCGCCCATCCTTACGGCGAGCGCAATGTAAGTGTGACCATAGGCTTGTTGATTGATAGTGAAATGAAAAATAAAGTAAAGTTTTTGAATGACCCTGCCATTCTTAGCCGAGAAGTTAATACCACCTGCGAAAGATGTGGCATTGCGGATTGTCAAGAACGCATCGTAGAACCTATTGTCATCCAAAGAAAAACCCAAAGACAGCAGGTGCACGAAGCACTCAATAAGATATTATCAGAATGATAAATTTGTTTTTTGTTAAAAGAAATACCATATTTGTTATCTTTAATCAAACTCTTAGTCACCATTCTTTATTTTAGAACAATATGAAAAACAACAATATGAAAGAGAAGCCTACGCATTACGAAATCCTTTTAAGAGCATTTGATAAAGCTCAAACAGCTTTAGAGCGGGCTATTACCAATGAAAAAACAGCTAAACACTATCTAAAAACTGCCGATAAGGATATTACTAAAACAGATAATAAAATCCTTGATTTAGAATATCACAGGGCAAAATATCGCAGAAAAGGGCGAAAAGCAGCTTTTCAAATAGCCAAATTAAGATTAAAACAATGGCTTAAAAGGCACGAAGACGATGCAAAACTCTATCAATTGACAGAGAATGCTGCATCTGATAATACTGGCGAAGAGACTTCATCGCAGGTGGACACAGCACCGTCTGAGGTAGTCAATGCCAGTACCCCTGAAGCACCTAAAAAGAAAGAATCTTCTTCTAAGAGAAGCAACAATTCGAGTAAAAAATCAGCTAATAATACCTCTAAAGAGCCAGAAGATTTGACAATTATTGAAGGTATTGGCCCCAAAGTGAATCAATATCTTCATTCGGGAGGTATCCATACATTTGCTCAATTGGCTGCTTCCGATTTAGATACCCTAAAAGGTATTCTAAAAGCCAATCGCAATACTATCTCTAACCCTTCTACTTGGGCTGAACAAGCTCAACTTGTAGTCGATGGTAAAATGGATGCTCTAAAATCTCTACAAGAGCAACTGAAAGGGGGGCGAAAAGTCTAAAATATGATGCTTTCAGCTTCATCAAGCCAAAGGCATGACTGAGGGGGTCGTTCGAGGATGCATTTTAACAATAGGGAAATCGTAAAGATTTCCCTATTGTCGTTTAATGACTTTTTTTATCGATAATTCAGCTTAAGGGACAAAGTAAAAAATAAACTACCCAAATTGGCTATTATATTTTCTTTAATCAAGGCAAATTGATTGAGAAATAGTGAACTAATTAAAAGAAATTTAACGCAGAGTAAAGGAAATAGAATTGTTAAGTTGGGTAGTTTATTTTTTACTTTGTCCCTAAATAAGTATTTAATAATCATCTTTCCAGGTTTTTATTTTAAATAAATAATTATCTGTAATACACTGA
>JANMYC010001102.1:0-1662 GCA_031381715.1 Saprospiraceae bacterium | reverse complement strand
TTTAAAATATAACCACAGTGAAAAATGGAGCGTATTCGGCGAAGCTCAACTGCGCTCTCTGAAATTTTACGATAATTTTCATTATTACGAATACAAAGGAGGACTCAATTATAAAATCCATAAAAACGTAAATTTGACATTGGCTGCGGGTAGTTACCAAACTTATAAAGAAGGTGGCGATTTTGTGCTGCCCAAAAACAATGATGAATTCAGGCTTTGGCCCCAAGTTGTGCTTTCTCAATCGGTGGGTAAACTGAAAATTGAGCAGCGGTATCGTTCTGAGTTCAGATTTACGAGCAATGGTTATCGAAATAGATTTAGATACCGATTGGGGGTATCGTATCCTTTTGGAAAAGATAAGAATGGTAACAGTCCTTTTCAGGCAAGTATGAGCAATGAATTATTCTTTACCGACAATGAACCCTATTTTGAGCGTAATAGGTTTCAGATGGGTGTAAATTATAAAATCTCCGAAAACTCAAGCATTCAACTGGGCTACTTATTTCAATTTGATTATAAGATAAACGACGAAACGGGACGCGATTTCCTCGTCCTCGGTTATTATTATGAGCTTTTCAGAAAATCAACACCTAAAAAAGAGTCTGAAAATGAGTTAAAAGACAACTAATTAGCTATTGCTCAAATGGTAGTTAACGTGTTTTTATAGGATTCCTCACTTTACTGAATTCAAAAACAATTAAAATTTATGAAGACTACTTTCCTTTTGACATTAAGTTTACTTCTCTATTCCTGTAATCAAAAGAAATCTTCTAAAGACAAAGAATTACCTGATTTTCTAAAAGACCTTTATGTAACCGACAACACGGATATTATTGGTAGTTGGACAATGTGTTCAACTTTTGGAGATGGAACGATGATACAATTCAATGTTTGTCCAACAGTTTCTTTTTTAAATAATGGGACAGGTTATATCGGAAATGTATCAATTCCATCAGAACAATTCACTTGGACACTTAAAAAAGGAGCTTTAAAGATTTTGTATAAAGACAAAATATCTAATTCTACCTTCTCGGATACATTCTATAATGCAATAATCACTAAACAAAATGACCTACAGAATTTGATAATAAGTCAAACAAAAAATGATAATACATTTTATCTATCAAAATAGGTTTAAGATGATTAACGAGGCTTTTTTGTTTGTTTTAATGGGTAAAATACTGAGGGGTCTTGAAAATATTAGAACCGATTTAAAAAAGTTTACTTATTTTTACTGGACTTTAACTATTAAAATTACGGAAGAAATGCCAATAGTATATGATATAGAAACAGATTATCTTTACCTCAGAGGTATTGAAAAAGGCATCGAAAAAGAAAAAGCAGCCCTTGCACAAAATCTGATTTTGGAGACTGATTTCACTAATGATAAAATTGCTTCATTAGCCAATGTCACTGTTGATTTTGTTGAGAAATTGCGTGAAAAGTTAAAGAAGAAATAGATGTTTTTTAAAAAAAAGATATGAAAGCCTTGTAAATCAATGATTTATGTGGCTTTTTTAATGAAAATACTGAGGGGGTATTCCAAATTAGTTAATAATGTGTTACAAATAGAACTAAAATTAACGAAGCATTGTTTTTGCTATTATATTTGTATTTAATATTAAAATGTAGCATTCAACATGAATAAAACACTCAAAGGAT
>JANMYC010001068.1:0-2497 GCA_031381715.1 Saprospiraceae bacterium | reverse complement strand
CCGCTGTGGCAGGAACATTATTGGGCAATTGGGGCACTCAGATGTTAATTGCCTGCGGTGTAATCGCTATTTTCAGTAGTTTAAACTCCATTGTACTGGTATTTTCGAGGGTCATGTTTGCCGGTGCCAATGACGGTTTATTGCCCAAGTTTTTATCAAAAGTACATCCCAAATATGCTACGCCGCATTTGACAATTATCGCGTTTTCACTCATTTCATTCCTCATGGCTTTTTCAGGCGGATTCAAACAATTACTGGTTTTAGCGACTATTTCGACCCTGTTTTTGTACGTGGGCGTTGCTTTAGCGGCAATCAAGTTTAGATTATCCAGCGATACAGCATATCCGGCTTCTTTTTTATCGCCAGGCGGGCTATCCATCCCTATTTTAACCTTGGTAGTTCTCACGTGGTTTATCTTTCAATCAAAGCAAGAAGAGATAGTGGCGTTGGGTATATTTCTGCTTATATTATCCGCGATATATGTTTTGAAAGTATTTTTAAAAGACAGAAGCTTGAAATAGGCAAAGAGGTGATTCGAGACCCCCTCAGTATTTTATCCTTTTTCGAGTAAAAAATAGAAGATTTAAGCGATGTACTCGAGTCAAAGCTGTAACAAAAAACGCATTGCCGAAATTTAACTTTTGGGATTGAATCGGAAAGTCTTCGCATCACGCGAAGTGTTTTGTGTTTTAAGCGTGTTAAAATGTGGGTTTGGACAAAATAGGGGAGACCCCCTCAGTATTTGTACACAAAATGCTGTCAAAATCGCTATTTTTAACCCATTCTACTTTATTAATTAAACTTCAATTACAATGCGATTAACCTCTGTTTTTAGGATTCTTTCTTTTATGATATTCCTGTTGCCTTTACGTAACGCTCAAGCGCAGGGTACCCGTTTATTGCGCCAACCCAGCCTTAGCGACACCCACGTTGCGTTTGCTTACGGAGGTGACATATGGGTAACAGAACGCAACGGAAGCCAAGCACGGCGCATTACGAGTACCGCTGCCGTTGAAAGTGAGCCGCACCTTTCACCTGATGGTCAGTGGATAGCGTTTACTTCTAATCGGTCGGGTAGTAATGCGGTATTTGCGGTTTCGGTTAATGGTGGCGATGCCAAACGCTTGACGTGGCATCCGGCTCCTGCTTTAGTCCGAGGATGGAGCACCGATGGCAAAAGTATCTTGTACGCTTCTAACCGTGAAACTGCGCCCAATCCCCATAATCGCCTATGGCGCGTTTCGGCGGAAGGTGGTGTACCACAGTTACTTACCAAACAATGGAGTTTTGACGGCAGTTATGCACCCGATGGCAATTTGATAGTTATTGATAAAATGTCTCGTTGGGACGTAGAATGGCGGGGCTATCGCGGCGGACAGAATACACCCTTAATTATCCTTGACTTAAAAACATCTAAAGAAGAATTGTTGCCTAACGAAAAAACCGCCGACATCCAACCCTTATGGCTCGGAGATAATATTTATTTTCTCTCTGACCGTGATTTTACCAGTAATATCTGGGCGTACAATACTAAAACAAAAGCCCTTTCACAAATCACCAGTTTTAAAGGGTCAGATGTAAAATCTTTGGCAGGTAAAAAGAATACCCTCATTTTTGAAAGAGAAGGCTATTTATCTACGCTTGAGTTGCCCAACAAAGCCGTTAAGCAATTGGAAATAAATGTTACGGGCGATTTCCCGTGGGCGGCCACTAAATGGGAAGACGTGTTGATTTCGGCTAAATCAGCTTCTCTATCGCCCAATGGTAAGCGAGTTATTATGGAATCAAGGGGCGATATTTTTACAGTTCCCGCTGAATTTGGCAATACGCGCAACATTACTGAAAGCTCCAACACGGCTGACCGTGCGCCAATATGGTCGCCAAAAGGCGATAAAATTGCTTGGTTTTCGGATGCTAATGGCAAAGAATATTCGCTAATGCTATCGGCGCAAGATGGAATGACCAAGCCTGAATCCATTTCGATTGGTGAATCTAAAATGGCGTGGAATCCTACTTGGTCACCTGATGGCAAGCACATTTCCTTTGTGGATAATAAGGTTAGGCTGCGGGTGGTTAATTTGGAAACGAAAACCACGCAAACTATTGACATCGGCGGCATCAATATTGAGCGCACTGCGATAGAATTACGCTGGTCGCCCGATTCTAAATGGCTGGCGTATGCCAAAACGGGCGTTAATATGTTTCGGCAAGTCTATGTATGGTCTATGAAAGATAACAAAACGACAGCTATCACGGACGCTTTTGCCGATTCCTTCTCTCCTTCGTGGGATTTGAATCTTAAACAGTTATATATTTTGGCGAGTACGGATGTTGCCCTTGGCTCTGGTTGGGCAAATACCAGTTCAATAACTGCCAAACCCGAATATGCCGCTTACGTTATCAATCTTAAAAAGGACGATACCTCACCTTTTAAATCTAAAAGTGACGAAGAAACGGTAAAAGCCGATGAGCCTAAAAAAGCCGAAGCAAAATCCGA
>JANMYC010001065.1:0-3308 GCA_031381715.1 Saprospiraceae bacterium | reverse complement strand
ACGGATTTTTCAGGCGATTCTAAAGGTTTGAAAGCACCGCAGCCTACGGGTGTTTCATCATTCAAAGCAATAACGACCCGAGCATCTTCGGGCAGTTTAATGAAAGCATCAAAGAATGATTGATTGGTCGGATAACGTTCCCACAATTCTCTATCCAGCTTTTTGATGAGCCCCATTACTGAGGGGTCATCGGGAGTTGTGCGTTTTACAGAAATCATTTTTATAAGACTTTTAGATATTAGATAGGCTGAAATCTTCAATTTTGCATTTTCAATTTTCAATTCCCCTGCTTTTTTTTTGACCCAAATAAAGTCCCAAAATTACTAAAGCCGTTCCCACAAAAGTATAGGCGGTAATTGGTTCATCCAATAAAAGCCATGCGTAAAAAAAGCCGAAAATAGGGCATAAAAATAACCACATTGCCGCTTTTACCGCATCTAATTTTAAAAGATACAACCATAATTGCACAGCACCAATCGAAACGGGAATCACGAGCCACATCACCGAACCCCAAAACTGGGCGTCAAAACGGTTTTTACTCATATCCGTCGTGAAAAACGTTAAAGGCAGCAATAAAATACCGCCAAAAAGCACCTGCCAACCGTTGATAGCCAATATCGGTAATTCCCATTTTCGGCTTGAATAATAGACCGTTCCGACGGAATAAGAAAGCATACTTGACAGTAAAATAATGATGCCCAAAGGTGTGGTCAAGTTACTTTTTATTAACAGTGGATAAGTTGCAATCCCAACACCTACCATGCCTAAAGTTAAGCCCAACCAAACATTTTTCGCAACCGGTTTTTTGAGCCACAAAGCGGTTAAAACGCTGATAAACAAAGGGTTAGTAGCAATTGAAAGCGTGCCAATACCTGCCGCAACCCGTTCCATAGCTAAGCCAAATAAGCCTAAATACAGGGCTACATTTAAAAAACCATAGATAACTAATGGTTTCCATTCTTCTTTTCGAGGCATACGATACCTCCTACCCGCTTGCTTCGGGTTCTTCGACAGTATGTATGAGCCTACAAGCATCAAAGCACCCGCAATAAAGAAACGCACATCAGCAATAACGAACGGTTGAGCGGATTTCAAACCATATTTGGTGGCAACTGAAGCGGAAGCCCAGAGCATGGCAAATGCTAAACCTAAAAGTATATATTTCATAAAAAATAACCCCGAGTTGTGGTCGGAGTGTTTAAAAGAGGATAAATATTGTCATCAAAAGTACGATAATACAGGCATTTTACACCAATTTTTGATACATGATATAGGCATTCACCAAGCCGAGCGTTTGATGCTGAAAGGCTTCCGGTATTTCTCCTATAATCGTAAAACCTAAGCGTTGCCACAGCCTTACAGCCACTTCATTGGTTTTGACGACCAAATTGAATTGCATGGCTTTATAACCCAACCTTTTGGCTTCTTTTAATGAAAAAGCACCCATTTCGTAGCCAATTCCCTTGCCTGAGTGGTTGGGCGAAGTCATATAACCCGCATTCACGATGTGCGAACCCAAGCCGGGCTGATTGGTACGCATGTAAAATGAACCGACAATTTCGCCGTCTAAAACGGCAACATACGGGTATTTATCATTGGCTAACCAATAATCCATGAGTTCGTCTTTATTGGAGTTGGGTAAAAAAGCATAGACATCGCCGCCCGCTATTACGGTTTTTAGGATTGACCATATAGCGTCTCTATCAGCAGGTTCGGCTCTTCGAAAGGATAACATATATTGAATTTTATAAAAAACTATTTAAAAAGGGTATTAATCTCCCCAAATACTGACCTGTCCCGATTTCTCGGCGAGGGGGTTACGATTTTCATGCAATATCTAATTTTCTTTAGCAAGCAGCAAAATTAAAAACGAGCGTATCTTGGATAAACATACAATAAAGATTTTATTTAAAACAGCTCACATTCTTAATTTCTTGTGGTAAAACCCTATCAAAATTACCTAACTTTGTTTGTTACTTTTTTAAAACATAAAAATATGAAATTACCTCTTCTCGCTTGTTTCAGTACTTATTTCATGTTCTTCCCACCGATTGATGCTATATTAAAAAAGCTTTTGATTCAAATCAATGAGCATCGGGCGCAATTCCCTCAAGAAAAAGTGTATATACACACTGATAAAGCTGCTTATTTGGAGAATCAAACGCTTTGGTTCAAAGGCTATTTGGTGGATGCAATTGAGCATAAAGGGGATACTTTGAGTAAGGTTTTATACGTGGATTTGGTGCGCTGTTCGGATTCAGTAATCGTATCTCAACAAATGCTTTATGTAAAAGACAACCAGTGCAATGGCAGTATTGAAATTACTCCTTCTTTTAAAAATGGCGACTATATACTGAGGGGGTACACCAATTGGATGCGTAATTTCCCCAATGCATATTTCTTTAAAACGCCCATTAAAATATTAGGGAATACAACCATTTCAGAAATTTCACAGGAAACTGACAAAGCTATTCAAATATTATTTTTTCCCGAAGGTGGTACTTTTTTAACTGAAATAGAGAGCATTATGGGCATTAAAACCATAAACAAAGACTCTAAAAAACCTATTTCAATAGAAGGAACAATTCTCGATGAACAGGGTAGTACGTCTATCATAGATTTCAAAACTGGACAAGATGGTATCACTTCAATCAAAATAAAGCCTCAAAAAGGGCATATTTATAAAGCGAATATTCAACTATCGGACGGCTCAATAGTGACTCAAAAACTCCCAAATGCCGATTTGACAGGTTTTGCAATGCAAGCTGATAATTTAAGTAGTCGGGTAATGATTAAAACCCGCGTCAGTCTCATGATGCCTAATGATCAAAAGCCGTCAAAACTTTTCATTATTGCGCATGTAAGGGGGAAGCCTAATTTCGCTACCACGATAAATATTGCGGATAAAACGGCATCGGAAGTGGTGATTAATATTCCGAAAAAGAAATTTGAGCAAGAAGGAATCGCTACTATCACCCTTTTTGATGAAAATGGCATGCCAGTTATTGAACGATTAGTTTATGTAGATGATGTATCAAATAAAATTAATTTTAATATTACTGCCCAAGGCTCCAGTAAAGCCAGAGACAAAATAGTGCTCAATATCGAAGCCAAAGACGCTAATAACGAGCCAATTGCGGGTGCTTTTTCCCTCTCCGCACTGTCCATGATTGGAGACGCTACTTACTGGCAACAATCCGATATGCACGGTTATATGATGCTGAACTCGGATTTAAACACCTATTTTGAGGATATGACGTACTATTTTTCAAAAAATGAAAAAGAAGCAGCCAAACATCGGGACGATT
>JANMYC010001056.1:0-3744 GCA_031381715.1 Saprospiraceae bacterium | reverse complement strand
TACGAGATTTGGCTCGAAAATCAAGAGGCGGATAGTTCAGTAAAAGTGGAGAGTGAAACGCCCGTTGGTAAAATTATTGCTAAAGCGAATAATCTAATTACCCGCACCGGTCAGCCTGATGATGAACCTATTTATGGTAAGCATTATTTGCCCCGTAAGTTCAAAATTGCGGCGGCGATTCCACCTTATAATGATGTTGATATTTTTGCAAATGACCTCGGTTTAATTGCCATTATTGAAAATGGTGAATTAAAAGGTTATAATATTGCCATTGGTGGCGGCTTTGGAATGACATTCGGAATGCCCGAAACCTATCCACGTTTGGCGGATGTGATTGGTTATTGCGATAAAAGTAGGGTAGTGGATGTGAGTGAAAAAGTAATGACAATCCAACGAGATTGGGGCAATCGCGAAAACCGAAAATTCTCGCGTTTAAAATACACAATTGATAAATTCGGTTTAGATACTTTCGTTGCTGAAATAAATAAGCGTTGTGGTTATGATTTAGAGCCCGCAAAACCGTATCATTTTGAAAGCAATGGCGACCATTACGGTTGGTCAACAAACCATAATGGTAATATGAATTTGACCCTTTTTATCGAAGGTGGTCGCGTGAAAGATACCCCTCAGTATAAACTCAAAACGGCTCTGCATGAAGTGGCTATGTTAGGCTTGGGCGATTTCCGTTTGACGGGCAATCAAAACCTGATGATTTGTAATATCCCTGCGAGAAGTAAGGATAGAGTGCAAGATATTTTGAGTGAATACGGTGTAATGCGTGAAGTTTATAAACATACTGGTTTACGTCTGAACTCGATGTCGTGTGTGGCTTTGAATACGTGTACTTTGGCGTTTGCGGAAGCCGAGCGTTATTTGCCGAGCTTGATAACTAAATTAGATGGCATTATTCGCATGAATGCCTTGGATAATAAAGAAATTGTTATCAGAATGACGGGCTGCCCTAATGGTTGTGGGCGTCCGTATTTGGGTGAAATTGGCTTGATTGGTCGTGCTGTAGGGCGTTATAATGTATATCTCGGAGCTGGACATGGCGGCGAGCGCTTGAATAAACTCTACAAAGAAATGCTCAATGAAGATGAAATTATAGCGGAGCTGAAGCCTATTATTGAAGATTACGCTAAAAATCGGGAAAAAAACGAGTGGTTTGGTGATTTTACGATTCGTAAAAAATACGTGCAAGCGACGACGCATGGTTTGAATTTTCATTCATAAGTCCAAGACAATACGGATGTTTTCGTCTAAGAGGGTGTAGTAATGTACAGGTAAAACACCTATTTTTCTTATTAAACGTTTATTGTCAATAGTTCTAATTTGGTCAACTAATATATTTGAACTTTTATATAAATTACCTTCACCTATATCAAGTGTGATACGTAATACTTTTACTTTTGGAGTAGGGTTAGAAGTAATTGGACAAACAACAGTCGAGGGGTGATGTCCATTCAACATATCTGTTTGGACAATCACAACAGGGCGTGTTTTACCTGCTTCTGTACCGAAAGATGGGTCTAAGTTGGCAAGCCAAATATCATATTTTCTCATAGGAGGTTATTTATTAGTTTTGGTTAATCATCTTCGTACACATCAAGTAAATGCGGGTCAATATTTTCCCATTCGCGTAGAACTTCCATAGAACTTTCAGCGATTAGTTTACTTTCCTCTTTTAATTGTTGAGCTAAGTATAATCGTCTTTGAATTTTATTATAGTAGTCTAATGCTTCGTTGATATAAGCATTACGAGACTTTTTAATGTTTTTTAACATTTGTTCAGTCTCTAAAAAAATGTTATCTTCAAGTTTAAGAGACAATGATTTCATATTTAAATATTTTTTTTGATTGAAATATTCTACAAGTATATACTATTTTGATATACTGGTCAAATTTTTTCTTGAAAAATACTTGTTTTGGACATATCTTTCAAGAAATTAAAGTACAACCCATAAGGTTTTAAAAAACTTTATGGGTTTCTTATTTTAATGCTTTAAATTTGCGGGATATTATTTTTAATACTCAAATAAAACCTGTTGTTTTATGCAAACAAAATTGAATCTTCGCTTAGGCGTTTTAGCTCTTATAGTATTGGCAGCGGCAATGAGCCGTTTATTGCCTCACCCGCCTAACGCTACGGCTGTAGGGGCAATGGCATTGTTCGGAGGTGCTTATTTTACTCAACGTTGGCAGGGGATATTGTTGCCGCTTGTGGCGATGTGGTTGAGCGATTTGGTGCTGAATAATGTGGTTTATAAGGAATATAATCCAAATTTTACCCTTTTTACTGAGGGGTCTATCTTTATCTATGGCAGCATTGCTTTGATAACGGTATTGGGTTGGACGTTATTGAAAAAAGTAAAAGTGGCTAATGTGGTTGGCGCAAGCTTATTGGGCTCTACTTTATTCTTCCTGATTTCAAATTTTGGCGTTTGGTTTCACTCAACGACAATCTATCCACAAACCTTTACGGGCTTGATGACGTGCTATGCAGCTGGCTTACCATTTTTTATGAATACGGTATTAGGTGACATGGTATGGTGTGCAGTTTTGTTCGGTGGTTTTGAGTTGGCACAACAGCGCGTTTCTGTTTTAGCAAAAAATTAAAGAAAATTCTCATTTTTTAAAAAGCCATTTAAGGCTAATAAAATTTGTGTTAATGATACCCCCTCAGTATAAAGCGGGTTCAAAAGCCATTTTATAAGTAAATTCTATTTTTTTGTTTTTAAAACATTAAAATTGCACTTATAAAATGGCTTTTTTTATTCCAATAAACAGTAATATTAAAATTACAAAATGTAGGTTATGCATTGTTGAAAAATACCCGATACCTTTGCAGTATTGAAATATTATGAGAACTTACTAAGAGTAAAACTATTTTAGCCATTATTAATAATCCCTTTTTCTCTCCCCCCGAGTGATTTGCGACTATGTGCCTTACTCAAAAGTAACTATCTAGGTATCTATTTCCGACTGAAACTTACAAACAAACCTTTACCTGTAAATGAAGAATTTCTTACTTACATTCCTAAGTTTATGGCTTAGTGTGTCCGTTATGGCACAATTGAGCACCTCGCAACTTAATATTCAACAGGTAAAATACCGTTTGGATTCGTTGGATTATAGGGTGAGTAAATCATCAAAACTTGTCTTCGAAACTCAATTTATGAATAAAGTGGTGTATTCGGGACGTGATTATGGATTGAAGGGGTTCGGATCAATGGGACAATTGACGTATCAGCATAAAAGTGGCTTTTGGTTATCGGCGGTAGGTTATTATTGGCAAGGTTCTACCGTGAAATTTCCTAAGGCAGATTTGGCAGTTGGATACGCTACTTCGCTTGATGAAAACTTGAGTGCTTCTTTTGGATACAGTCGTTGGTTTTATTTTGGCAGAAGTGCGGAGGAGTTAAGATGGGTTTTTAGCGATTTTTTATCGACATATTGGACTATTAATTTGGGTTTTATGGGCTTATCCCCTTCGTTTTATTACCAAGTGGGAAAGAGCGAAAATGTGGCACAATTTGCCCTTACGGCTTCAAAATACAAAGAATTCAAGAAGCCTTTTTTAGGAGGGAAATTAATTGTAGAGCCTAATTTTACGTGGATGGTATCTTCGAGAGATAGGTATTATGCGGCTCAACCGAATAAACCATCGGGTAAAATAGTGCGCGTGATTGATTACGAATTGGTTATACCATTTATTTATAGACGGGTAGGTGTATTTGATTTTTC
>JANMYC010001005.1:0-4358 GCA_031381715.1 Saprospiraceae bacterium | reverse complement strand
GGCTTCCAAAAACGTCGGCGCAAGGTCTATAAACGACACATAATCGTCTATTTTGCGGTTAATGGTTTTGATGCCATTTTTCCACATAATCGCCAAAGGGATATGGTTGGATTGTTCGTATTCATTGCCTTTTACGCGGGGAAAAGGCATACCATGGTCGCTTGTATAGACGATAATCGTATTGTCTAATTGACCATTTTCTTCCAATGTTTTTAAAATGCGGGCAACATGACCGTCCATATTTTCAATCTCATAGCCGTAATCCAGCATATCGTTGCGCACGCTATCTGTATCAGGCAAGTATTTGGGTACTTTTTGGATAGCTGTTGTTTTTTTGTTGCCCATTTTTGCACCCGACCCATATTCATACGCCCGATGCGGTTCATGAAAACCGACCCAGAAAAACCACGGCTTATCTTTTTGTTGGCTTAAAAAACCTTTGAAATTTTCGGCATAATCCGTTTTGTTAATGTTGCTTGTGGGGGGAGTTAGGGTGTAATTATCGTATTTTTTACCCGTCAACTCTCGAGGTTTGCCGTCATACGTCAAGGCTTTACCCGGTCCAAAGCCTTTGCCTGTTATGCCTATTTCGTAGCCATTTTGCTCTAAAATTTCGGGGAAAACCTTGAAATGCGAGGGGAAATAAATCGAATGATTGCAAGCCGCTTCCAATTGCCAACTGTTGCGACCCGTCAAGATACAGCTACGACTCGGAGCGCATTTGGCATTGGGCGTGTAGGCACGATTGAGCAAAATGCCCTCTTTCGCAATCCTATCAAAAGCGGGTGTTTGGACATAAGTACTGCCATAAGCACTGAAATCAATGCCCGCATCATCGGCAATCAAGAAAAGAATATTGGGGCGTTTGGTGTCAGATTTTGTTTCTTTTTTAATTAAAACAAAAGCACAGGAGATTAGAATAAAGACGGGCAAGTACAGTTTTTTCAACATTTCAGAATATTTTAAGTCTTTTAAACATACCACGAAGTTCGCACACACCCCTCAGTATTTCTTGCTTTTTTGACCTAAAAAGTTGCTTTTTACACCTTAATCTTCGCCTTCGGTTTTTGCTCTCCTAAAAAATCCGTCAAATATTGCGAAGGTGTTTTGCCAAATTCTTTTTTAAACGCTTTTGAAAAATACGAAGGGCTTTGAATACCCACCCTATCCATCACCAAATTGACGGGTAGATTCTCAGTCACCAATATTTTAGCTGCCGTTTCAAGGCGCATTTTTCGGATAAATTCCCCTACGGATTTGCCCGTTATAGCCGTCACTTTGTCGTACAGAACGGTGCGGCTGATGCCCATTGTGCGGCATATTTTTTCTACGTCAAATTCGCTGTCTTCCAAATTGGTTTCAATAATCTGCATCATGCTCTGTAAAAACTGGCGGTCACGTTGGTTTGTGGCGACATCGTGGGCTTCTACAAGGCGGCTTTGGGTGTAGCGTTCTTTCAATTGTATGCGGGTTTCCAAAAGATTTTTAATCGTCGCTTCCAACAAACGCAAGCTAAATGGCTTCGCAATATAAGCATCTGCCGCCGCTTCTGCCCCTTCGATGCGGCTTTGTACGGCATTTTTAGCGGTCAACAGTATAATCGGAATGTGGCTGATTGCCGTTGTTGCGCGCATGGCTTTGCACATCTCAATACCGTCCATTTCGGGCATCATAATATCGCTGATGATAATATCGGGCAGGACTTCTTGGGCAGCAACCAAGCCTTGTTTTCCATCTTCCGCCAAGGTGATGTGGTATTGTTCATCAAAACTTTCGGCTAAAAATTGGCGCAATTCGGCGTTATCTTCCACAATTAATAGACGGGGTTTGCCAATTGCCCTGTGTTCTTGATTGAAATGCGCGGTTTCAATATCTTGCAAAGTGGCTTGTATGCTCAATTGATTGTCTTCATCTAAACCATTTTTAGTGGCAATAGCACGCGCTACCGTTTCATCTGCCACCATTATTTCATCGGGTTTCAGATAGGCATTGCCTTTTTGAAGACCAATATAAAACTCTGTTCCTTTGTCTTTTTCACTGTAAACGCTGATATAGCCCCGATGCAAAGACATCAAACTCCGCACAAATGCCAAGCCGATACCCGAACCCATTTGTCCATCTTGTTCCGCTTCTGTCACCCGATAAAAACGGTCGAATACTTTTTGCAATTCGCTTTCCGCCAAGCCAATCCCTGTATCGGCTACCCGAAGCCAAACGAGATTAGATACTGAGGGGGGGGCATCATTGCCAAATTTTAACGCATTGGCAAAATACCCTTCATCATTTAGGGGCATATCTATAGTAATTGTTCCCGCAGGATGGGTGTATTTAAACGCATTGGATATTAAATTGACTATCACTTTTTCCACGACGGCACGGTCAAGCCAAACGGGATTATCTAAGTTATCGGGCAGATTTATGTCAAATTGCATATCCCTCTTTTCCGCTATTTCCTCAAATTCATTGCAAATACTGCGGACAAAAGCGGGGAAATTGGTCTGCGTTGCCCGCAAACGACGTGTACCACTTTCCACTTTTCTAAACTCTAAAAGTTCATTCACCAAGTTTAACAAACGGGTGGCATTGCGTTGGATGAGGTCGTAATGTTGAAAGCGTTTGCCTTCGGATAAGTTGGGATTCTCTAAAAGTTTTTCAACAGGTGCTGTTATCAAACTAAGCGGTGTCCGCAATTCATGGCTGATATTGGTAAAAAATTGTAGGCGCAATTGGTGCAATTCCTCCGTTTTGCGTTCTTCGATGCGCTGAATATGTAAATTTCTACGCATTTTCATCCACGACCATGCCCCATAAGCCAACCCGCAGATGACACCCAAATAAATCAATCTTGCCCACAAAGAAGCCCACCACGGCGGCAAAATGCGGATTGTTATTGCACTCGCTTGGTTGTCTTCTGCCCAAACGCCATCGTTGTTAGAAGCCATAAAACGGAAAGTGTAATTCCCTGCATCTAAGTTAGAATAGGACGCTGTGTGTATAGCAGCATCGGTTTCAACCCAATTTTTGTCAAAACCCATCAATTGATAGCGGTAACGGCTTTTTTCGGGATTTGCGAATTGCAAAGTAGAAAATTGTAAGACAAATGTTTTTTGTAAATGATTGAAAGTCAAGGTTTTTTGTTCTTCCAGAGCCCCTTCCAAAACAACACTTCCTTCGTATTTTGTGCCCACTGTTACATCCTGATTATTGACGGTTAAGCCCGTTAAAATCGCTTTCGCTACTTGTTGTTGTGATTTCAAAATACTATCGGGGTAAAAATAGGTAACGCCATTTTTGCCCCCGAAATACAAGCGTCCGTCCCGTCCTGCACAAGATGAACCGATTTTAAACACATTGCTTTGCAAACCGTCATTGGCATCAAAATTCACAAACTCGTTTTTATCGGGATTAAACATGGTTAAGCCCTTACCGCCAATCCACAAATTACCTTTTCCATCGGTTAAAAGGTTTTCAATATCATTGGAAGGGAAGCCTTTTGTATAGGCTTTTGCTTCATATTTACCATCGGCTAACAACGTAATCCTGTTCAAACCACCGCCAATTGTACCTACCCACAATGTTTTGGCATCGGTGCGAACAATGGGCCACACATAATCAGAACTCAAAGTCTTCGTATTGCCTTCAATACCTTTATAGTGATAAATTTTTGAAATCGTACCCGAAGCATCCAGCATGATGTGATTTAACCCCTCAGTAGTGGCGACAAAAACCTCGGGTCGTTGTGGGTCGGCATAAACAAAGGCGACTTTATTGCCACATAAACCATTTTCACCTTTCAAAATGCGCTCAACTTGATAGTTTTGAGGCGATTGATATTGAATACGGTTCACACCATTGTCCCAAGAACCCGCCCAAATTTGCCCAAAAACATCTACATCAATACTGAAAATATTGTTGCCCGACAGGTGATTGGGCAATTTTGAATTGGTATTGATATTGAAAAACTGTTTGCCGTCGTACACATCTATCCCCGTATCCGTGCCTATCCAAATTCTACCTTGTTTGTCTTTATTCAAAGAACGGATATAATTGTTGCTCAAACTACCCGACACGTTACTATTATGCCTAAAATATCGCCATTCATTGGTTTTCAGATTGACCACATTGACCCCCTCAGTACGTGTCCCTATCCAAAGGTTGTCGGCATCATCTTCCATCAAAGCCCTTGCGTGGTCATCGGTCATGGATTGTAAAGGTCTTTTCTCATCACGTCCAAAACTATAAAATTTCTTTATGTTTAAATCCAAAATATCCGCGCCACCATTCATAGAAGTGACCCATAAACAGCCCCCTTTATCTTTAAATAAATGCGTAATTTGGTCAGAAGATAGATTGAAGCG
>JANMYC010000956.1:0-2008 GCA_031381715.1 Saprospiraceae bacterium | reverse complement strand
GCAAGGGTCAGGGTTGTTTTCCCACCAATTGTGCTGCCAATTGCGGGGTTTCCAACCATTTTTACCTTCAATATCCCAACCTGGCGTATCCCAAACTTCCCAAAATTTGACTTGATTTTTATATAATTTCACCAAATCATAAACGTAGCGCGCCATGTAATTGGAGTCATTCACGGGCGTACCGTCAGCACCATTGTCCCAAATATCGAGATAAATATTTTTAAAAAGAGTGGATTGTTCTCTAAAACAATATGAATTCGGGTCGCGGTGCGTCGAATCAGGGTTGCCAATGGTTAAAACCATGTCTTTTAAATCCAAATTGCCAAAATGCTGAAACGTTTTTAAGCGTACATCTGAGCCCCAAAATTTAGTGAAATATTCTGGCAGGCTCGTGCGTAGGCTCTTCGCTCCCACTCCAGTCGTCCCCGTTTCAATATTCCCTGCGGCAATGTCAGCTACTTGCTCATCCGTCCAACCTTCTGTAAAACGCATATTCACACCCGCTCTAAAAGCACCCGAATACTGAGGGGTGGTATCATTTGCCGTTTTTCCTATGGGTGCCGACGGTGCAGTAATTTTCACGGATTTGGTTAAACTGGGCGCGCCACAACGATTTTGAGCCGATAAAGTAATATTGAAAGTCCCCGTTTGATAAAAAACTTTTGTGACATCGGGCAAACTCGCCGAAGTACCATCCGAAAAAGTCCACGCCCAATCGGTGGTATTCGCCGATGATAGGCTTTTCAATTTCACCACTGGGCTTTGGTTCTCGATTGAAAAATTCACAGTCGGAGTTTTTTCAACAGAAATAATCAAGGTTTGCTCAGCAATAACAGCATTATTGGCATCTTTTGAAACGCAATTGACGGTATAATTGCCCGCCTGAGTAAAAGTTTTTGAAAAGGTTTTAGCCGTTTCTGTCACCGTTTGGGTAGGTGATAATTGCACCGTCCAAGTGCGAAATACTGAGGGGGTCAATTCCTCAAAATCCACTTTATTGCCTTCACAAATATACTGTTGTGACGCTTTTATTTTGCTTTCCGTTAAAAAGATGGGTGTCGCTGTGAGGTCAATATTTTCAGCAGATAGAGCAGATAAATTGAGCGTTTTTGTGAAATCCCACTCCTTTTTAATTAAGTTTTTAACATTAAAACCAGTGGGAAAAGAATATTTTGCGCTCGCAGTTTCAATTTTATCTTTCGTGGTTTTTGCCCATAATACGTAGGTAAATACCCCTTTTTCGTCTTTTAAAGCTGCGCCTTCCACGTTTGAGGGCATTAGCATGGCTTTCGTTTTAACGGAATCATATTTTAAGCCAAACAAAATTTGGCTGGTAGTGCGGTACGAAATCCCCGCTTCGGTCATTTCGGGTTGGAGTTTGTTGGAATAGTGGATTTTTTTGTACAAACCCATTACGTCAAACTCGTAAGTAGCGGTGTTAAAATCCGTTTCTTCAGCAAGTTTAAAAACGTGAAATTGGAGAATATCATTTTTCACGCAATTGATATATGCCTTGGGCATAAAATTCTTTTGCACTTCAGAAGAGCCGATAAATTGCCCAAATTCCTTGCGTGGGATATGACATTCTGTAATCAACCACAGCTTATTGGGGTATTTTACACCGTTATAACTGTAATTTTTTAAAAAATCTTGATATTGGTTTTTAATGAGACCCGGGTCAACCGAAGCCTCATCGGAATGGCGGAAATAATCAAAATCATTGCGCACATTATTATATGACCGAAGTGCATCATCGAAATGCGGATAAGCGTGATAACCAATCCCGTCAAAATATGCCCCACCTTTGAGCGGATACTGAGGGGTCACTTTACCACCGTCTGGATTATCGGTATTGCGTAAAATGGCGTCCAAAAAACTCGGATACCCTACGCCCGAAGTCACCACATAAGCCGTTGGGTCAATAGATTTCACAACTTCGTACGTGATGCGCAACATACGCACGTAAGTAAAAATCGGTGCACGCAATTTGTAATCACAAGGATCCGGA
>JANMYC010000931.1:0-7634 GCA_031381715.1 Saprospiraceae bacterium | reverse complement strand
CAAAGTAAAAAATAAACTACCCAAATTGGCTATTATATTTTCTTTAATCAAGGCAAATTGATTGAGAAATAGTGAACTATTTAAAAGAAATTTAACGCAGAGTAAAGGAAATAGAATTGTTAAGTTGGGTAGTTTATTTTTCACTTTGTCCCTTAACCTCCAAAAAATATCATAACTTTTTGGAGGTCTACTATTTCACAACCAATAACCAATTAGCAACAACCACTAAGCTGCTGCCAACTCAGTTACATTTCCCAACTCTCTAAAATCCACTGCTGTCACTTCACTAACACCCTGTTCGGGCATGTGTACACCGTATATTACGTCCACCGCCGCCATGGTCGCCTTGTTGTGCGTAACAATTATAAACTGCGAATCTTTTGAAAATTTCTTAATAATTTTATTAAATTTTTCAATATTCGCATCGTCCAAAGGCGCATCTACCTCATCAAAAATACAGAATGGCGCGGGTTTGAACAAATATAATGCGAATAACAAAGCCGTTGCCGTTAAAGTTTTTTCACCACCCGAAAGTTGAGCAATACTTTGTGGGCGCTTACCTTTTGGTTTTGCAATGATTTGGATTCCCGATTCCAAGGGATTATTAGGGTCTGTCAATATCAAATCAGCGGTGTCATCTTCATTGAAAAGGCTTTTGAAAACGTCAATAAATGAAATCCGAACTGTATTAAAAGCGTCTAAAAACTGTGCCGTAGCCGTTTCTTCTATCTCCTTCATGGTTTCGAGAAGCAGGGTTTTAGCATTTAAAATATCATCCCTTTGCGTGGCAATGGTATCGTGACGCTCTTTCATTTCATCATACGCTTCGACTGCCATCGGGTTAATTTCACCGTATGTATCCAATTGACGCTTTTGATTGTCCACTTTTCTCTGCAATTCCTCCCGATTCAATCCCTCTTTTGGTTTTTCATTAATCAATGCATTGACTGAAATGCTAAATTCTACCTGCAAACGCTCGCCGATAGCCGTAATTTGAATTTTTAAATCCGTGAATTTATCCTTCAAATTATTGACTAAAAGTTGAAAATCCGTCCGTTGGCGATTGAGTTTTCGCAAATCCTCTTCCATCTTATTGATAGCATTTTTCTTTTGATAATACGATTGCTCAAACTCATTCAGCGTGCCTTCGCGCTCGCGTCTCGCCTTGTAACTATCCTGCAATTCCGTTTCGTAGCGCAAAATATCATCGTCCACGTGCTCCAATTCCTCCTTGGATTGAACCAAAGTCCGTTCATTGGTTTGTAAAGCCGTTTGGTTTTCGGCAATTTGTTTTTCACGGAAATTCAACTCATTTTGAAGCGTTGAAACCTTATTTTGTTGCCTGATAAACTCCACATTTCGCTCATTATACACCTGCGAAAGTTGCGACATCATATCCGAAACTGAGCGATACGAACCATCCGCTTCTGACATTTGATTTTTAATCAAATCAGAAGATTTTTTATTTATAACTAATTGACTATCAATACTTTTAACTGTATTCTGCAAAGTTTCAATACGCTCTTTTGCCGCTAATTTTTTATCATCTGCTTCATCAATAAAAGTGGAAAAATTGTCCAATCGAGTTTGTAAAAACACCTTCTCTTGGCGCGTTTTATTGACCCCCTCAGTAAGAGACTGAACTTCCTTCTTTTTATCATTATTTTTAAAAAAGCTGATATCACTCCGCACTTGCGAAAGCTGTTTTGAAAGCTCCGATGCCACCGATTCTGCATCATTTATTTCTTTTTCTAAAATTTCAAGATTCTTCTTTCGCCCAATTTTTTTACCTTCAAATAAACCAACCGATCCACCTGAAACACTAAATTTACGGCGGGTCATCGCCCCACTTTTCGAGATAAAAACCGCATCATTCTCAAAATCTTTGAAGTCTGACAAATCAGCCGATTCAGTAATCAATACATTATGCAATAAATAACTAAACAGCCTTTGATATTGCATATCCACTTGTACCAAATCCACCGCAGGGCGCGCATTCACCAAACCCTTCGTATCAAAAAGTGCATTTTCAAAAGCATCCAAAACAAAGAAATTAGCCTTCCCTTTTTGAGTGCTATTGAGCAATTGAATAGCCGAATAAGCCTCTTGTAAATTCTGAACCACATAGTAATTCAAATACGGTTCAAGATAATTTTCAATGGCCGCTCGGTAAGCTTCTTGCACATAAATCAAGTCCGATAAAAGCGGTGCCGTCCATGATTTTTCTTTAGTTAAAAAGCGGATTGATTCTGGAAAACCTTCAAGGCTTTCCACCATAGATTTGGTTAATTTGAATTCATTTTTCTTTGAATCCAATTTTCTATTTACATCAGCCAACTTTTTAGTAAAATCGTCTAATTGATGATTTGCTTTATCTAAATCTGCTATCCTCTTATCTTCTTCTTTTTCAACTTGTTGAATATCAACTATTTGTGCATTTTCTTTATCTTCAAGTGTTTTGAGCTTACCCCTCAGTATTTCTATCTCGTCTCTCCTACCCTTGGTCTCATCATCCGCTCTCTGAATATCTCTTTGCAAATTTTCAATTTGATTCGTAGAGATAGCTTTTTGCTTTTCATGCTCAATTATTTCCCGCTCAATCACTTGTTGTTGCTGTAAAAAAACCTCTAAATCCGCCTTCAAAGTGCCGTGGTTTTCACGGATAGAATCCAGCTTATGCTTAGCTTCTTCTACCTGTTCCTCAAGCTTTTGTTCAAGTCGTTTTTCAGAATTTATCTCCGTTCTATAATAATCAATATCCTCCGTCAATTGAGCAATTCTGGTGGAAGAGGCCTTTATTTGCTCAGTAACTTTTTGCATATTTTGCTCCATAAACGTTTTGCGCTGTTGTGCCATCCGTTTATCGTTTTCCATACCTCTTATGCGACCCACAATGCTGTTCAATTCCCTTTGTCGCTCGCTCAAAAGTTGCTCTTTTTCAAGATTATCTTTTTTATCCTTTTCAATTTGAGCCTCTAATTGGATACTTTGAACATCAATAGTGCGATAATTATCAGTCTCAGTCTCTATCTGTTTTTCCGTTTTTTTATAATCTTCCTTAAAAACGGACAGCTTCAAAACCGCCAAATCAATCGCCAATTCCTTATACTCCGCCTTCAAATCGAAGTATTTCTGCGTGCGTTTGGCTTGTTTTTCAAGCGTTTTTAAGTTATTATTGATTTCAAAAAGAAGGTCTTCAATCCGATTGAGGTCTTCTTCCGTTGAGCTGAGTTTATTCAACGTTTCATTTTTACGCGCCTTATATTTCGATACACCTGCCGCTTGTTCGAACATCATACGGCGCGAATTCTGCTTATCATTCAGAATATCGTCCACCATACCCAGCGCAATAATCGCGTAGGAATTAGAGCCAATGCCCGTATCCATAAAAAGTGTAGTAATATCTTTTAAACGGCAAGTCACCCCATTGAGCCTATATTCAGAATCCCCCGAAGCATAGAGTATGCGGGTGATAGTCACCATCGAATATTCCGTGGGCAGTAGATTTTTAGTATTTTCAAAAGTAAGACTCACTTGCGCCAATTGCCCCGCTTTACGCTTTTTAGTACCATTAAAAATAACGGAATTCATCTTATCCAAGCGCAATTCAGAACTTTTCTGCTCACCCAATACCCATCTAATAGCATCCACTACATTAGATTTACCCGACCCATTGGGTCCCACAATGCCAATAACGTCTTCATTAAAATGAATAACCGTTTCGTTTGCAAAGCTTTTAAATCCTTTTATTTCGAGAGTCTTTAACCGCATGAAGATATTTTAAATGAAAAAAGCGGGCAAAGTTAGTTAAAAAATGTGGGAAAAAGAGCGGATACTGAGGGGGTAAAATTGTTTTTTTATTTAAACAACTTCAATTTCATTTTTTCATAAAATTGCTGAACGTCATCTGATATTTTAAAATAGATTAGTGCAGTAGAATAAAAGACTGTAACTGCTGAACCTTTGATTAAAATATTCAAAAATGGGTTAGATACTGAGGGGATATGGCTCGCAAAAAACCAAGTAGAAATGGAGATTAAAATCACCCAAAGCATTTTAATAGTCAGTGGTTGAATCTTATATTTTTGATAAATAAAAACCAATCGCCATAAATTAACGACTGTCACTGAAATCAAAGTAGCCAAAGCAGAGCCCGTTATGCCCCAACCCAAACCTTTCACGCCCCAGCCCAAATTGCCTTCGGGAACAAATAGCAAATTGAGCGTCACATTCAGCACTGCCATCGTCATTAATGAAACAAAATTGAAACGATAGTACTTTGAATAAGTAATTATTTCGGCATTCATGCCCATCGCCATATCCACCAATCGGGCTATGCCCAATATCAAAATAACATTTTTACCTACTCGATATATATCCCCATTTTGAGGCATCAAATCAAATAAAGAATCGGCACATACCCAAACCCCTACCAACAAGTACGCCCCCGCAATAAGCTGCAAAAGGGCACTTTTACCGTATATTTCGCTAACGTGAGCTATATTATTCACTTTTAATGATTCTGAAATCAACGGAGAGGAAATACTTGAAAGGGCTTTTCGCGGTACATCAATGGCTTCTGAAATGAAAAAACCGAAGCCAAAAACCGCCACTTCCCCAAACTGTTTTGTCAGTGGACCTATCAACAATAAATCAACCCGCTGCGCCAACATCCCGCCAAGACTGACCAATATATTGAATGACGAATAACTCAACATTTGCTTCAGAACGGGCATTTTCAAGGCTCTTAATTGCGGTTTGAGTCTAAGTTGCCCTAAATAACCAATGTAACTTATCATGCCCAAAAGCATTAAGCCAAGAGCAAAAGTTAGACCTTTATAAATAGTTGCAAACGAAATGAAGCCGTAGGCGAAGAGCAAAACGAGGATAGGCTGCGCAATTTTTATCAATAAATTTTGTAAAATAGCGGGAACAACGACCCTTTTAAAAATCGAGGTATATGAGTTAAAAAGATTCCCCAAAGCAATAATGACTGTAAACGCAAGAATGTAAGGGAGTGTGTTTAAAAATTTCAACTTATCATCGTCATCAAAAAAATTCGCTACTTGAAACCTGAATATATAAATAATTGAGATAAAAAAAAGGCTAAACAAAAGCGTAAAAGCCGATAAAATAAAGAGAAAACCATTTTCATCTTCATTATCTTTATGAAAATCGGGATAAAATTGAATAGCGGTCAAACTCAAAGCATAACCTGCCAAAGGGGCAAAAAGTATAGCTGTATTCATAGTGAATTGAATGACGCCTAAGTCATCTTTATCTATCAAAGGATAAATAAAAATGACGCTTATAGCCCCAATCAGCACGCCTACATAATTGACTACGCTATTTTTTATGCCCTGTCGCTTTATTATTCCCACTTTTTTACCCCCTCAGTATTAGACTGATTTTTAAACAACTTTTAAGTCCTCAGTGTATGCTTTAAAAATTTGATTTAAAATATCTTTTACATCATAACGCTGATTCCAATCAGTGTAGTGAGATTTGAACTTTGAAGTATCTGAAATATACCAGATGTGATCACCTATTCTATTGACATCATTGTATGAATAATTAAATTTATTACCCGTTATTTCTTCGCTCAATTGGATGGCTTCAATCATTGAGCAATTTGAAAATCGCCCACCACCTGCGTTATACACCTCTCCCATTCGAGGATTTTGATAAAAAGCATCAAACATAGTGATTAAATCAAAACTATGAATATTATCCCGTACTTGTTTACCCTTATACCCAAAAATGGTATAATGTTTTTTAGTAATGGCACATTTCATCAAATAACTCAAAAAGCCATGTAATTCTGCCCCAGCATGATTGGGTCCCGTGAGGCATCCGCCCCTAAAAACACCCGTTTTCATGTGAAAATAACGACCATATTCCTGAACAAGTACATCCGCAGCCACTTTTGAAGAACCAAATATGGAATGCGTGCATTGGTCAATACTCATTGATTCATCAATACCTTTTTCATAAAAAGGATGATTGAGATCAATTTCCCACCGTTTTTCTAACTCTACAAGTGGCAAAGCGTTGGGTGTATCGCCATACACTTTATTGGTGGAGGTGAAAATAAAAACCGCATTTGGGCAGTATTGTCGAGTCGCTTCTAAGAGATTGAGCGTTCCGTTAGCATTAATCGTAAAATCGGTGAAAGGCTCACGCGTAGCCCAATCGTGACTCGGTTGAGCCGCCGTGTGGATGATTAATTCAATATCAACATTGTATTCATTAAAAATCTTAAAAATCTCGTCTTTATCTCTAATATCTATGTTTTTATGCACAAAATTCTTGAAATCCTGCGCCAATTTGATGGTTGAAGGCAGCGTAGAAGCCTCTTCACCAAAAAAATAACTGCGCTGATTGTTATCAATTCCAAGAACTATATCGAACTTATCCGAAAAATATTTTACCGATTGCGAACCTATCAAGCCACCCGAGCCAGTAATAATAGCTACTTTCATTTTATAAAAAACTTAGATTTGAAAAAATGCAAAAGTCTGAAATTTTTACGAATAAACAGTACAATTGTTCAATATATGAAAATACAAACTTATCAGATACCTAAAATGGTATAATAATTGTTTCTTGGATTTCGTTATTTTAAAACATTCAACTTATAATTCTTTATGAAAAAATTATTACTACTCTCCGCCTTTGCATTTACATTTCATGTAATAAATGCCCAATCTCTTTCACATCAAACAGTTAATTCTGCTGGTAGTACTGTCAAAATTTCAACTTTTAATATTGATTATTCGGTAGGTGAAACCATTACAGAAACCATAAAAGGCAGCAATAACAGCATTACGCAAGGCTTTATTCAGCCTGAAATAAAAATTCAAACGGGTTTATCTTTTTTCAAGGATAAAGAGGGTTGCAACTTCTCCATTTTCCCTAATCCAACAACCGAATTTCTGGAATACAATTCAGAAAAAACGGATGAAGCCGATTTTGAAGTATATTCTATAACTGGCGAATTGGTCGGAAAATATCGTTCAACTAACAAGACTATCAACGTTTCTGACCTAACAAGAGGTACGTATCTCATCAAGTTAAAGTGCAACAGTTCTAACAATACATTTCAAAAATTCATTAAACTCTAATTTTTTATGAAAATTAATTTACACTTAACACTTTTCTTTTTATTCCTTATTTCAAGAACGTATGCTCAAGCACCACAATCAATTAACTATCAAGCAGTTATAAGAAATGATGCCGGGGTTGTCGTTCCTAACAAGACTATCAATCTCCGATTTTCGATACAAGAAGGTATAGCCACTACCCCTCAGTATATCGAAGTTCAGCAGGCTATTACCAATTCTGTAGGTTTAGTAACTCTAGCTATTGGGAAAGGAACAGCTCAATCAGGTACCTTTGCTGGCATTAACTGGTCTTTAGGTACTAAATTTCTCAAAATAGAAGTTGATATAAATGGTGGGAATAACTTTGCACTCATCGGTACTCAACAATTTTTATCCGTTCCTTTCGCGCTTTATGCTGAAAGAGCTGGGAATAGCACGGCACCCGGTTGGGGAATGAATAGCAATGCTTTAACTGGAACCGAATCATTGGGCTCTAACAACAACCAACCTTTACTTTTTAAGACCAATAAC
>JANMYC010000930.1:0-5276 GCA_031381715.1 Saprospiraceae bacterium | reverse complement strand
GTATAACCTTTGTATAAATATCCCTTATCATAAAGGCGTTTCAAAAGAAACCAAACGGTTTCGATGTACTCATTTTCGTAGGTGATATACGGGTTGTCTAAGTCCACCCAATAACCCATTTTAGTCGTGATTTCGTCCCATTTGTCTTTAAAACGCATGACCGTTTCTCGACATTTATGGTTGTAATCATCCACCGAAATTTTCTTTCCGATGTCCTCTTTTGTGATACCCAATTCCTTTTCAACCGCCAATTCAATCGGTAAACCATGCGTATCCCAACCGCCTTTGCGCTCAACTCTTTTACCATTTAAAGTTTGAAAACGGCAGAAAATATCTTTTATCGCCCGCGCCATCACGTGGTGAATACCCGGCATACCATTCGCCGAAGGAGGTCCTTCATAAAACACAAATGAATTATTCGGATCCCGTTGATTCACGGACTTTTCAAAAACGCCTTCTTTTTCCCAAAATTCTAAGATCTCCTTATCTATTTCAGGGAGGTTTAAACCTTTATATTCTTTGTACATATTTATAATTGATTGATTTTTAGTTGTTTTATTGCCTATTTTGAAATCTAATGATGTCATTAGACATCAAAGAATTGTAGAATCGTTCGCTGAACGTAATTGCGACCTCGTTAGAGGTCGTACATTATTGTTCATTGTACGACCTCTAATGAGGTCGGGAACACATTGGTTTTTAATCTACAATTCTTTGACCTCTAATGAGGTCATTATTATGATAATCTCTTTACTACAATTCTTTGATGCCTAACGGCATCACTGCGCCAATTGTCTATATTTTAATCAAAAAAATTGAAAATATATCTTTCATCGTATGAAACTTCAAACTTCTTTAAAATATCCAAATATTCCTCTTTAAACGTTCGATGTCTATGATGTTCTTCTTGATTTAAAACATATTTACAAACGGCATCTATTTGTGAACGGCTATACGAAAATGCTCCGTAACCTCCTTGCCATTCAAATTGAAATTTGCTCAACCGATTAGCTTTAATCCATGTATTCGTCGCCTTTTTAATCTCTTGCACAAGATTCGGAATCGGTATCATTAAATTGTCATATCCAAAAAATAAATGAACATGGTCGTGAATTCCTCCAATTGCTAATGATTTTTGACCTTTATTTTCTAAAATTCCGCCCATGTAACTATGTAAATCATCTCTCCATTCTTTCTGTATCATTGCGTCCCGATTTTTAACAGCAAAAACAGTTTGAATATATATTTGTGAATATGTGTTTGCCATGTGTTTTCTCGTTTTTGTATGTTTTAAAAAAATATTTTACTCAATAGCTATCAACGAACTCTTTTTTCAACATCCACAACTCCCCTCAATAACGATTATTTTCCCTTCTTGTCTTATATCGAAATAGCACCCTCCTTCTTCATTTACAGGCTTCGATTTGATAGCATTTTCTTTTTTATTGAAGCTAAAAACTTCATGTTCAGCATTAAAGAAAAATGTTTTCACGATAATATAAGCCTCGTAAAATGTAAAATTTGAAGATTTTAATATATAACCACCACCAACTTCTGGCGCAGTATTTACCGCCAATTCTATATCAAATCGATATTTTTGAATATAAACACAAGTATCATCTTTAAAATCAGGCACATCACACTTTTGTATTTTATACGGTTTCCCTACTTTTCCTATTTTCTCATTCAAGTATGGAATAATTGCCATATCCATCTTACTACTTTCAGGCGCAGGCAATCTCGATAAAAAACCATCAAACACAAACCCCTCAGTATCACCATATTTCACCAATAACCAATAGCCTTTTACAATAAAACCTTTAAATTCCTCAACTTCAAAAGGGATTTTAACGCCAATATTGGGTTGTACAATCACTTTTGCACCGTATGGAATTGTGGTTATTTTCGTGGCTTTGGCATCGGGTTTATCCCGCATATTCAAGCCTGATTGTGCCCAAACATTCAGTGTTTCGCCTTCTTTAAAGCGGCTTTCTTGGGCGTTTAAATAAGTGATTTGAAAAGTCAAAATGATTAAAAAAAGTGTCATTAAAAGTCTCATTAAGTTTATTTTTTAAAACCCGTGATATATGTAGCGTTTAAGTAAGCTTCTATCCTTAATTACAAATCCTAATTCATAGGCTCCTGCACCATCACTATTCGACATAGTAATAAATATTAAACTATCTTTTGATACATAAACATGTAATTCTTCAAAACTGGGATGAAATAAATCAATTAACTCATCTTTTGGTAAATCAAATACATAATCATTGATCTGAATTTTTATTTCTTTTATACCAGTATAAGGCAATCCGCCATCAATACCCCAAGGTTTTTTACCATCAATCAGGGTAACAAATCCATTTTTTTTAGTGATTTGATGTCGATTTGGCTCAAAGTCTTCGGCTGTTATAGTAATTTTAATGCTATCATTTTTAAATATAGTATAGTAGTTAAATATTTCTCTATACTTTAAAAATGGCAACTCCTTTAAAAATTTAACTCTGCTTTTATGAATATATCCACTTAGAGTGTCATTAAAATCAATGGGAATCCACTCATTTTTAGTATCATCAGAAAGACAATAAAACAATTCACCATCTTTTATTTTACCAATAACTTTAGATTTTGAATTCGGTTTTAACCTAATATTCGTAAATCCATCTTTGTCATCAATGATTGCAAATCCAATATTTCCTTCTCTCTGTGCTGATAGAGTTTGGGCAATTGACAACAGTAATATCGCAACAAGTATTTTTTTCATGTGTATTTTGTTAGTTTTTTACTGAATTACTTAGGGGTATATCTAAATAATACATTAATAAGTTTAATCGCATTTAACCTCTCCAAGTTCTTTTGGATAATCCTTACCATCGTTAGTAAAGATTCGACTGACTTGTGAAGAGCCTGAATAAATATTAGAATTTTCAATCTTGTACATATATTTATATTCATGGCTTGTATAAATATTTTTAGAAAGCGACAAAATATTATAAGAGTCTAAAAGCTGTACCGATTTAAAAGGATTTTTGAGAAGAGAATAAGATTTATAAATTGTAGTATCTCCTCCTACGATTGCTCCATTTGAATCTTTTGATTGGCTTATTATAGACTTGACATTTTCATTTTCATACATTATTTCATAGTCAGTTTTCAAATATATTGGCTTGGGAAGAATATATCCATGTAGTAATTTCTTGCCAGATTCTTGAATTTTACTAAGTTTATCATTAAAGTAAAGAAACTCTTGTTCTACTACAAGAATATTTGAACTATCATATTTTGTTATTTTGATAGGTAAATTGTTTTTTAATGTTATATCTGTTTTGAAAGTATATTTTTGAGAATGTGTAGGGGTTTTATCTTTATTAAGATTTAAATCTGCTAAGTATCTATAAATCGTCGCATTGCCGTTAACATTATAAATAATAGTGTCGAAACGGGGTATATATGGTTCATTAACTTTTCCAGTAAATTGAAAAAAAGAGACTCCGATTAATTTATTTTGATTACTGTAATGGAAGTATATGTTACCAAAGTCAATTGTATCTTTTGCACCCAATAATGTGAGCCTACACTCATGCTCCACCTGTGAATCCATCTCTTTTTTACAACTAAAAAAAATAATAATCATTATTGACAGTATAAATAATTTAGTTCTCATTCTGAAAAGTTTGATTTAGAAATATATGTGTATTGAGAAGCCTCCCACAATCAAAAACGCCTCAACGAATCCAATCCGTTGAGGCGTTTTTCACAAACGAGTGCAGCCGCTTCACAGATTGTCGAACAATCGGTCAATAATAATACGGCTTATAATGGGCGATGTTAAAGTTATTGCTCCCTCGTTATTTTAGTTTTTAAAAATTTTGTGCAAATGTATGGCTTTTTTAAATAAAATGTGCAATAATATTATGAACATTTTAACAATATGCCACTTTATCTGTTTCTATTTTCAGATAATCACACCCTAAAAACCTTATCTTTCAATCCCCTCTGATAACCTCTGATTACTAAAAAATAGTAACTTTGCTTTTTTAAATAAAAAATATGAAAGTCATCATTCCAGTTGCTGGTGCAGGGATTCGCCTTCGTCCGCATACATATACACAACCTAAACCCTTGATTCCAGTAGCTGGGAAGCCCATACTTGCGCACATCATTGACGAGTTATTGGAGGCTGATTTTCGTGAATTTGTGTTTGTATTGGGCTATTTGGGTGAAAAAATCAAAAATTTTGTTCAAAATCGCTATAAAAACCTCAAATGTGAGTTCGTTTTCCAAAATGACCGCATGGGATTGGGTCACGCTATTTGGCTCGCCCAAGAGGAAATCAAAAATGAAAAAGAGCTTTTTATAGCCCTCGGTGATACTGTTTTTGATATGGATTTGAGTGAAATGCTCAAATCCCCTACTTCATCTCTCGGTGTGCAGGAGGTCAAAGACCCACGAGAGTTTGGTATCGTTTTATTGGATGAAAAGGGCTTTGTAAAAAAAGTCATTGAAAAGCCTAAAATCCCGCATTCCAATCTCGCCATTGTGGGGCTTTACAAAATAATGGAAGTCAAGCAATTGATTGATGCATTGGAGTACAATATCCAAAATGACATTCGTACCAACGGCGAGTTTCAATTGGCGGATGCCTTACAGCGCATGGTGGAACAAGGCGTAAAGTTCACAACCGTTCGGGTCAATAATTGGTTTGATTGCGGTAAAAAGGAGATTTTATTGGAAACGAATAAGACCCTTTTAGAAAAAAATAACGTTTATGATGTGGATTTGCCATCTTTTGAAAACACTATCATCGTGCACCCCGTCAGCATTGGCGATGGTTGCGAGATAAAAGATTCTATCATAGGTCCCTACGTCACTATTGCCGATAATACTAAAATAGATGCGTCAATCATTCAAGATTCCATAATTGGCTCTTATTCATATTTAAAAGAAATCATTTTGAACAAGTCCATTGTCGGCAGCGATACCTCCATCCGAGGCATAAAACGCAGCTTAAATATTGGCGATAATACGGAGATTGATTTTAGTTAAAATAAAATATATAAACTGAACGTTTAAAAAATTCACCGCTTCATACTGAGGGGGTGATTTTTTTTGTAACAAAATGAGCATTTTATCTGTATTCAGTTTCGATTGAGATTGGTTTATTTTATAAACACGAATTACACCAACCTGTCTGCCGACAGGCAGGTTAATACACGAATTTAACCAATTAGTTATACTGCTATTTGTTCTAAATTGCCCTTTCGGGCAATTTGTCA
>JANMYC010000102.1:0-10144 GCA_031381715.1 Saprospiraceae bacterium | reverse complement strand
GAAGATATTTTACAAGTCATTGAAAATGAAGGAGATACGATTGCGCTTGTTTTACTGGGAGGCATCAATTACTACACTGGGCAATTATATGATATGGAAAAAATCACCAAAGCTGGCCATCAAAAAGGCGCAACTGTGGGTTTTGATTTGGCTCATGCTGCGGGTAATGTACCCCTCAGTCTGCATGATTGGAATGTAGATTTTGCGGTGTGGTGTACTTATAAATATTTGAATTCGGGTCCCGGTGGCGTGAGTGGCGCGTTTGTGCATGAACGACATTTTAAAGAAAATCTACCGCGTTTTGCGGGTTGGTGGGGACACGATGAGACCTTGCGTTTCAAAATGGAAAAAGGATTTATCCCCATGCAAGGTGCGGCGGGTTGGCAAATTTCCACCGCACAAGTTATCCCATTTGCGATGCACAAAGCCAGTTTAGAGATTTTTAAAAAAGCAGGCGGAATGGCCGTTTTAAGAGAGAAAGCCATCAAATTAACCGCTTTTTTAGAGTTTTTATTAAAACAATCTTCCCAGGATTTTAAAATAATCACCCCCTCAGTATACAGCGAGCGAGGCACCCAATTGTCCATTTTAACGGATAATAATGGTAAAAAACTCTTCGATTACTTGGCTGAAAACGGTGTGATTTGCGATTGGCGAGAACCCAATGTGATTCGATTAGCACCCATTCCGTTATATAATTCTTTCGAGGAAGTGTGGCGTGTGGGGAATTTGATGCGGTGAAATAAGTCTTATACGATGTCCGATACATTGAATTGGAGGCTTTTCAGTAACCCTTTTAATTCAACAACGAACTCCTTTTTCATGGCTTTATACTGCATAATCATAGCCTTATCTCTGGATGATTTTTCATGCAAATCTATCATTTTATTGAGTTTTACAATTTGCTCAATCAATTCGCTGACTCGGATGCTTTCTAAACTAACGGAGCCACCATAATCTTCAACATAATCTTGAACCAACATTTTATCTAAATTTAATTGTAATTGCTTAGCTACACAGTCGCTTACGCTCCGTTTGGCCACTGATTTTACAGATTTTTACTGATCTACACTGATTTTTAAAAAATAATTACTTGTAAATCAGTGTAAAATCAGTCGGTTTCAGTGTAATCAGTGGCTAAACGGAGCGTAAGCGACTATCTGACTAAGTAATTACATTTAATTTCAACAAATCCTTTTTTAGAATTATTAATTCTCTTTAAAAATAGCAAATTAATGCCTAAAAAAGTTCAATATAAACTCACACCCGCGCAGGCACAGCGGGCTTAAACGACAAATCCAGCAAGTGCAACCTATTTCGTTTACCCAATTTATAATTTTTCACGCCCGTCAATTTATCGATAATCCATCCAATCAGCAGCGAACCGCCACCTACCACGAGGGCTTCATTACAATTGGGGCAATCCTTTGTCACTCTGCCCAAAGTAGAAAAAACGATTAAGCCGAGACCAAAACCTTGCAGCATTTTAGCCGTTACTTTCGCTCCCCTGTGCGCGTAAGGGTTGCGCAAACTGATAATATCTTTGTAATGTACTTCCCAACTATCAAAAATGATTAAGCCTCTATCAATATCAAAATCTTTGATAATTTCGGAATACCAAATATCATTTTCCTTAGTTTTCTCTAATTTGAAAATAATGCGTGTACCGATTAAATACTGCGCTTTTGAAGGGTTTTTAGGCGTATCCAATCGGAGGACTTTTTGTGAAAAAGCTGTAGTGGAAAGAAAAAACAGAAATGAGAATAAAAATAGGCGCATAATTTTAATTTTATGTAAAACGATAAAATGTAAAAATATGCTGTTTGAGGAGAATGTGTTTCATTTTAAAATAAAATGTAAAAACTTAGTCCCCTACTACCGTTGTTTGGTTCTAAAAATTGCCATTTATGTACGAGTCCGCTGGACTCGAAAAAACCCATTTGAAAATATTTTCTACAAATATATGAGTCCTCTGGACTCAATATTGGATTTAGTATTGAGTCCAGAGGACTCATATATTTGTAGAAAATTGTAACAATAATAGGCTTACGAGTCCAGCGGACTCGCACATTTTAGAACCAATCAACCCTGCGAATACTCGGTGACGAGAGACTATTTCACAACCGCCTCTTTCCCAAACTTATAAATCATCTTTTTAACCCCTTTTTCTATTTCAGCGTAAGGCAGTTCCTCTTTGGCTACGTACATGACCATAAAGGCGAAATGCTTACCCCTCAGTATTTCATGGTTTTCGATGAGATTGTACAGTGAATTTTTATTCAAGCGGTAGGCTTCACGAAGGCGACGACGCAACACATTGCGGTCAACTGCATGTTTGAAGTTCTTTTTAGGAACGGTAAGGGAAAACTGAACTGGAAAGGCTTGATTTTCAATGGGTTCTGCTTCCAAATAAACCAATCGAAGCGGATAGCAGCTAAAAGAACGTCCTTCTTTAAAAAGGTTAGATATAGTTTTGGTACTTTTGAGGCGTTCTTCTTTTAAAAATTTCATTGCTGAGAGACATTAGAAGTTAGATGTTAAGACAATAGATTCTTAGCCAAGATACTTGATTCCAAAAATCTATTGTCTATATATCTAATGTCTTAATTATTTAAGGCGTTTTTCGTCTGAAACTGTTAATTTCCAACGACCGTTAGCGCGGCGACGTGCCAATACTTTACGACCATTCTTAGTTTCCATACGCGTACGGAAGCCATGCTTGTTTGCACGCTTTCTTCTTGATGGCTGAAATGTTCTTTTCATCGTATTTCGATTTTAATTTTGATATTCTTTTAATGATTCTTTTTAACTTTCGGACACCTTTCAGTCAAAAGCAGTGCAAAGGTAGGATTTTTTTATGAACCAGACAAAAATTTTGAAAAAAAAAACTGTATTTTCAGAACTATATAAAACAAAGCTTTGGCTATTGATTCTGTCTTTAGTTGCAGTCGCTTCTTTGTTCTCCAATTGCAAGGATAAACCGCGCCAAGTTGAGGCTTCTTTTTATCATTGGAAAACAAATTTTCAGCCTTCCGATTTTGAAAAAAATTATTGTAAACAATTGGCAATCAAGCGTTTATACGTTCGCCTTTTTGATGTTGATTGGAATGAAAGCAATCGTTTTCCCTATCCGCTCGCCATTTCTGATTCGATAGCAAAAACCGAATTTGAAATTGTCCCCACCATTTTTATCACAAATAAAACTTTTATTAAAATACCTGATAATCAAGTAGATTCACTCGCCGCTTTAATTTTTAATAAAATAGGCATTTGTACTGATAGCCTGCCCCCCCGAGTACTCGGGGTCGGGGGGGTAAATTTTAACGAAATTCAAATAGATTGTGATTGGACGGAAACCACTCAAAAGCGTTTTTTTAGCTTTTTAAAAGTATTAAAAGCTATTTCAAATAAAAAAATATCCGCGACGATTAGGCTTCATCAAGTAAAATTTAGGGCAAAAACAGGTATTCCACCCGTGGATGAAGGCGTTTTGATGGCGTACAATATGGGTAATTTGGACGATGCCACCACGCTAAACTCCATTTTAGATATTAAAATACTGAAATCATACATCGGTGATTTAAAAAATTATCCTTTAAAATTGAATGTTGCCTTGCCCATTTTTAGTTGGGGCGTGGTGCTAAGAGACGGTGAAGTCGTGAAATTGATTAATAATTTAGATAAAAAACAGATTCAGTATACCCCTCGCCGAGTAATCGGGACAGGTCAGTATGAAACCGTTTTTAATGAAAAAACAGACGGTCATTTTGAAATTTTAAAAAATACTTATCTAAATGGCTTTTATTTGTATAAAGATGATGAAATTCGCCTTGAAAACATACCCCTCAGTATTTTGCAAGAATCCGCTGATGTGATAGCGCAAAATTTGGGGCAACAGAATCTGACAGTCATTTTTTACCATCTCGACTCCGTGTCGCTACAACGTTATCGCTATGAGGATTTGGACAATATTACGCACCGTTTTCAATAAAATACCTGTTCCTATTAAGCTTTGGAAGCTGATAGTTTTACCTATTTTATTATTCTTTTTCTTGTTTTTTCCCATAAAATCGGCTAAAAGTGATTGTGGATTGGGCGGCAGGTCGTCCAAAACCTACTCGCTTGTGCATACAGACATCATGCAAGCACAATCGGATTATGCGCCTTATTTGATGGGTTATGGCGTGCTCAACGATTATTATGCCCTTGAAAAACGGGAGCCTCAAGTGGATGATAATATCCGAGAATGGCGCGGCAGATTTTGTGATATACCCGATTCAGCGAGTATTGATGCGCTCATTTATGACACTGATATTGACCAATTGGCGGAGCTAAGAGAGATGACGGATAGGTACAGCAATAAGGATATGGGCTATGGACTTGAGCACAATGCTTTCGCAAAAGTCATCAAGGATAATGGCTGCACGGATGTGGTGGATTACCTAATTTACGCTAAAAACTGTGAAAAATACTGCGTAAAAGGCGAGGCTTGGAGCGATAAACCCAAAGATGTGGCTCAGATGTTTTATTGGATCAATACGGGTCGGCAGCAATTCAAACACACAAAATCCTATTTTTTAAAACTGCGATACGCCTATCAAATGATACGTTTGGCGCATTATGCCAAGGATTTTAAAGCCGTTTTGGAGATTTATAACGATGTGATGCCCAAAACTGAAAAGATAAATAGCATCATCAATTATTGGATTTTAGCGCATAAAGCGGGGGCTTTAAAATCATTGGGCAAGCGGGCGGAAGCAGCTTATTTGTTCGCTGTTGTTTTCAGATATTGCCCCAGTAAAAGGCGGCAAGCGTTCGAAAGTTTTGATATTAAAACCGAAGAAGAATGGAAACAATGCCTTAATTATTGCCGCGATGATAAGGAACGGGGCGCACTATACGCCATTCGAGCCAGCTACGACAAAGCCAAAGCCCTTGACGATATGAAAGAACTTTACAGGCTCGACCCCACTAATGAACACCTTGAAATGCTCCTCATTCGTGAAACTTTGCGCTTAGAAAAAGTGCTTTTAGGCTATTCTTTTAGAAAGAATGTTCCGAGCAATGACGTTTTAAAAAAGAATATTGAATATTGCCTCACTTTTCAAGCTGTTATTAAAAAAATTGCCGATGAAAAAGCGGTGAAAAACCCTGCTTTGTGGCGCACTACTGAGGGGTACCTCGGCTTGCTGGTGGGCGATTGGAAATATGCCATGAAAACCTTCACCGAAGCGCGCACCCTCACCAAAGGCCCCGTTTTGAACGAACAAATCAATGCTTTCGACCTCGCCGCCCGCATTTTGGGGCTTCAAGGCGTGGATTATGGCATGGATTCTACGATGACTGCCATCCGAACAGACAATATGTTTTTGAGTGATACGGATTTTGAAGGACTTTTTTATGAAAAAGTAGGGTCAATTTACAATAAATGGGGCAATACGGGCATCGCTTTTATGTGCAACTATTCGCTTCGGGATTTAGAAAAAAATCCCCAATTATCCCTCGTGGATGATTTGATTGCCCTTTGTAGAAAACCGCAAAAGACGCAATTTGAGCTTGAATTAGTCGCCATGAGTGGTAAAAAAAAGACGATTGAAATCCTGCTTTGGGACGTAAAAGCCCGCTATCATTTGGCTCGTTTTGAAATGGAAGCCGCCAATGAATGTTTTAAACGCATACCCAATGAAGAGCGCGGGAAAAAATATGCCCCATTTTTGGATAGTCTCAATACTTGCGTGGGTTGTATTCAATCGGATACCGTTTTGTACAATCGTGCAGAGTTTACGCAACAAATGTTGTATTTAAAATATCAAATCCTCGTTTCGCCTACCATTGCAGCCGATAGCAATTATTTTAAACTCGGTTTGGGCTATTTCAATATGACTTATTTTGGCAATAGTAGTGGCATCGCGGATTATTATCGCAGCGGGAAATCATGGGAAACCATCAATAAAAGCGATAATGTACACCCGTTGAGCGGTTTTCCTTTGGGCAATTATGAAGTAACGGATGTCTCATTGGCACTTGAAAACTTTGAAAAAGCAAGGGAATTAACTCAAGATAGGGAATTTCAAGCCCGTTGTGCCTTCTGGTGCGCCAAGTGTGAGCAGATTTTATTCTACACCAGCAGGGAATACCGCTACACTTTTAATAAAAAAATAGCCCCCACCGTACCCCCTCAGTATCGCCGCTATTTTAAGCTATTAAAAGAGTATTATTCTGATACGCAGTTTTATAAACAAGCGGCTACGGAGTGTAAATATTTTAGGTTTTATAGTTTGAAATGAAGGCAAGTTTACTAATTGGTCAAAGATCATTTAATTTACACACGCAGACACAGTCTGCGCGCGAGCGGAGCCTTTGCTTTGTATCTCAGGACACACCTTGAAACAACGGGGATTTACAACAACATCTTACGACTACTAACACTTCAGCACAATGGTTATTCAGTCGACTATCATAGAACCTCCAAAAGAGGTGTCGTTTTAGAAAAAAAAGATAAATCTTCTTTATTTATAAATTCTAACAGTAATTTTATAGAACGCTTTTGTTCAAGTGATGCTTTTTGACAAACTTTAATATATTCTTCCAATGTTTCTTTAGAGTTCATAATTCTCATATGAACAACTGATGCCCACCTCGGAGATTTATATATAAAAGAAGGTAATGTTTTTAGTAAATGACTACAATACTCTATATCATTATACCCTTCAATAATATGAATAATCGAATACATAATCTCGTCATATTCAAATTCGTCATCAAATAACGGAATTAAGTGTTCTATAACAACTGGTGTATTTATAGCTGCAATTCTTAAAAGCAATATTTCATATTTTTCAATATAAGCACTATCATTAACATCAAGTGCTTTTATATCTTCTACAATTTTTTTTACTAAGTCTACCATAGTTTTATTTTGTTTTAAGACGTATGGATGTGCCCTCCTTTGCGCCCAAGTCTTCCAATTTCCCCATTGAAACGGTGGCTGTTGTGTTCAATCCGACCAAGCGTAACGTACAAAAAGACAGCTTAATACTGAGGGAGTAAAACGAGTTTAAAGCCATTTTATGATGAGTATTATGGGTATTTTACCAAATAAGGCTTAGCCAAATTAGAGTGTGTGTATCAAGAAGCAGATTCATTGAGGCATATAGTCATTAAAATCGTCCAAAGGTTCATCAAAATCAGCCGACATTTTAAATGTTCCTTTAGCTGAACCGAAAACAGGGATGCGTTTTTTACTTTTGGTGTTTTGCTTTGTCAAAAGAAATTCAATGTATAAAAGTAAGTCACGCTTCAAATCATCAGATTGAAGCATTTGCATTTTTGAATATAAAACTTGATTACTCATTTGAATTAATTTAAGGCAATAAAATTAAGTCTTTTTCCATAAATAACAAACTTTTTTGAAACCGTTGCGCCCAACTCTTCCATTTTTCCCATTGAAACGGTGGCTGTTGTGTTCAGACTCTGTCTGAACACATATCTAAAGGAGGGCAACCGCCCGACCAAGCGTAATGAGGCATTTTTTAAAACAAAAATAGAGAATTGTTTTATGATTTTTATAATTTGCTCCGTTCACACGCAGACACAGTCCGCGCGCGCAAGGATTAAGTTATCTCGAATGTGCCTATCAAGTTGGTATTTTCAAACAAGCCATCACTTCTTCCTCATTTGCATTTTTAAGTTCGAAGGAAGCTTTATCCCCGTACAACATTTTCAATCGTTTTTCCGTATTTTCAATGCCAATACCACCTTCATTTTGCTCCAATACTGAGGGGGGTGTTATGGGCGATAATTGTCCATTGTTCGTAATGTTGATGTGCAAAAATTGGTCTTCAACTATGCTTTTGATTTTAATAATGCCGCCATTTTTATTGTGTCTTATGGCGTGTTTTATCGCATTTTCAGTAATGGTTTGAACAATTATTGGTGGAACTAAAACGGTCAAAGATTCCTTAGAAATATCAAATTCGTACTTCAATTGCTTCCCAAATCGAATTGTTTCTAAGTCTAAATATTTTTTTACGATATTCAACTCTTCTTCCAATGAAACAAAATTTTTTTTGCCATAATTGAGCGTGTAACGCATCAAATCTGACAGTATAATGACGGCATCCGATGCTTTTTCTGATTGTATCAAAGCCAACGCATGAATACTATTGAGTGCATTGAACAGAAAATGTGGATTAAGTTGTGTTCGCAAAAAAGATAACTCTACTTCCTGCAATTTAATTTTCGACGCAAACTGTTCCGCCGTTTTTATTTGAACATTTTCAAAGAAATAATACGCATGAAATAAGGACAACCAAATGGTGAAAGAGGCACATTCAAGGGTGTACATGTATGGATAAACATAACTCATGGGTAATTTTAAGAAATCAGGGGTTTGTGCGTCCATTTCGTAAAATGGTTGATGAAGCACCAAACAAATAGCATTAAGAATGTGGGGACTAACATAGATTTTGAAACCTAAAAATAGACCTATTAAAACTAAAGATGCCCCAAAAATGACAATTACCGTTTTTGGGAATGATAGATTGATGAGTTTAAAACGGTGCGCTGCATATTTATAACCATGCGTCAGGAGGAGCATAACAAATGGATTAATGAATGTAAACGTTGGCAAAACCCAATCATAAATTTCTTCATCCATACTCCAAAATGGACTCAAATAGCTTTTAAAAAGCCCAAAAATAAGCCAACCACCAATCGTTAAAGCCCAATAAACTTGTTTCTTATTTTTTATCATAGATTGTTCTACATTTTTTAAATTACCCACTTGCGCGTAGTATAGTGTCCGCGAGTATGCAAATATCCTAAAATAATGATTAAAATCAGATTAAAATACATTTTATGCGCCATTTTAATAATGGCAATCGGTTTAGCGTCGCGCCGCTTCTCTGCGCCCGATAGTTTTATCTACACCCACGTAGGCGATGCGCTGTGGGCAATGATGATTTATTTCGGTTTTCGATTTTTAAATCCAAAACAAGGATATAAAACGACTGCTTGGATAGCCCTCGCCTTTTGTTTTTTAATTGAAATCTGTCAACTCTACCAAGCTGAATGGCTGAATGCTATTCGCAGAACTACTTTAGGCGGTTTGATATTGGGCTTTGGTTTTTTATGGAGTGATTTGTTGAGGTATTGTGTGGGCGTACTTTTAGCAAGTTTATTTGATTACTTTTTATTAAAAAACAAGCTCATATTTTGAAATAATACATCATATCACTACCTTTAGGAGGAATGATTAATCAACTCTTAACGATATGAAAACTGCTCATTTTATCCTATTTGCCTGCCTTTTATTGGGCTCTTGCAAAAGCGAGGCGCCTAAAACCGATAGAATACTCATTAAAAACGGTACTATTTACGATGGCACTGGCACGACACCTTACGTCGCCGATATCCTTATCCAAGCGGATACTATCGCCATGATTTCAAAGCCCGGATTACTGAGGGGTAGCACTGAAATAGATGCTAAAGGCTTGGCTGTAACGCCCGGCTTTATCAATATGCTTTCGTGGGCAACCGAGTCTTTGATAGCGGATGGACGTTCGTTGGGCGATATTAAGCAAGGCGTCACCCTCGAAGTGATGGGCGAAGGCAATTCTATGGGTCCACTCAACGATTCTATGCGCTTGGATGAAGAAGCCAATATGGGCGCATTGAAATATAAAATTGAATGGAACACCTTGAATGGCTACCTCGAATGGCTCACGAAACGCGGTATTTCATGCAATGTGGCATCATTTGTAGGAGCAGCCACCGTCAGGCAGAATGTTTTAGGCAGTAAAAACATAGCACCCAACGCCGAGCAACTTCAAAAAATGAAAGCACTCGTTAGGCAAGCGATGGAGGAAGGCGCTATGGGTGTCGGTTCAGCCCTTATTTATGCCCCAGGCACTTATGCCAAAACGGGTGAATTGACAGAACTCTGTAAAGTAGCGGCAGAGTACGATGGTATGTACATCAGCCACATGCGCAGCGAAGGCAATCGACTCATAGAAGCCGTGGACGAACTAATGTCCATCGCTAAAAATGCCAAAATCAGAGCTGAAATATACCACCTCAAAGCAGCTGGTAAGCAAAATTGGGACAAAATTGATGATGTGATTATCAAAATTGATAAAGCGCG
>JANMYC010000098.1:0-2483 GCA_031381715.1 Saprospiraceae bacterium | reverse complement strand
GGCATTTTGAAACTCATTGGCACTCGGCTTATACACGTAGGTATGCACATAAACGGCACGAACCTCAATGACTATATCGTGAACAACAAACACAGGTTCAAGGCAATTGGCGATTATGATGCGAATAAAGTCGAAGAAATTGTGGTCATAGACGACACCGGCAAGTTTACAGCCATGATGCAGCTCAACAATAACAACATTGTTGTCTCCACTTTCTTTAGGGACAATACGTTTGGCATTGGCAATGAGGCAGGCAGTTTCTTTGTTGATAAAATTGATAGAGACAATAAATCGGATTTGTTTTTTGCCAACAAAACTTCATTGAGTATTTATGATTTAAACAATGGCTTAGATATAAAGCTAAAAAACCTCATTCCAATCGATACTGCTTTAGGCAGCTGGACTTTCACGGAAAAGGATATATTTATTGGTGCGGGGAAATTCATTGAAAATGAACCTCTAAAACAAGTATTGGTGACAAAAAAAGCATAGATTCAAGGAGTAGAGCCCGTTTTTCAGTCTTCCGATTTTTTCCAAAGAACAGGGTCGTCACTAATCGCATTATTGAGCAGCTTGAAAAAGGTGTGATGCCGTGGCAAAAAACTTGGAACAGTTACGGACTCGCTAAAAATTACATGATGGGTAAGGCGTACAAAGGCATCAATATGCTAATGATAATTTTTTTGACCTTCCACGAAAAAACGTATTATTTGACAATAGATGATTTTTTTACAGAAAAGCTTCCAGTTAAAATAATTCAGAAATCAATTATTAAAGCTATTGGGTAAATTGATTTTTGAAAACAATTTTACTTCATAGGGCAATTTTGATTCATATATGCAATAACAGCTATGTCTAATTTTTGGCGTTGTACTTCATTAGGGTAACTATTTTTCCAAAGGCTATCCAGATGTTGATTAATTCTTTTTGACATTTGGTCGGTTTGTATTGCCAAAACCACTTTAAGGCTATCAAATAATTCTAGCCTTGCTGGATTAATAGGCTGATTAAAAAGCCGAAGAGAATCATCAGCAAAACGTATTTCATCAGCTAAATGGAAACGTTTATCTCTAAGTTCTTGTGCTTGACATTGAAGATTACCAAGAGTTGCGGCGTTTTTTTCTACATCTTTTATATCGTCGTTTTTACATTGAATAAGACCTAAAAAGAGAAAACAAAAGATTATGGAATGACTTTTTTTCATATGGCTAAAAATTAAGAAGACCTAAGCTGTTTCAATCTATATTTAGATATTTAGCGTAGGTCTTATACTTGAATTGAGTTTAACTACTACCTAATATTTTGTGGCCAATTAATTGCCGAATTGGTATTGTCACCAATAGAACGTCCCATATATAAGCCTTTTTTATTGTCAAAATCATAGTGAATGCCGCCAAAAAAGCGAGAATTAGCACATTCTTCCGACATTTGGGCAAAGCTTCTGAAATTTCGTGGCGCAAATCCAAATTGCATCTGTGTACGGTCAGTGAAAACATAATTACCATCGCCATTGCCGAAAAGTGAACTTAAAATGCGCTCACCCGCTCCCGATTCAGTGGCATGACCTGAAGTGTATGCGGGAAATGGTGGTGTGCCAATAACCGTTTTAAATGTTGGGTCAATATATTTTTGAATATATGACACAGGGCGAATCAGACTGTAATTATACTTTGTCGCCCAACAAGCAATAAAAGCATCACTTTCAGCTACACATAGTTTTGCGTATGCTACCGCTGATTTTTCGAGAGTGGCACGAGTATCAGCTAATAATTGGGTTAAAATATTGAATGTATGACCTGAAGGAGTACAAGTATTGAATGGGTCATCTGCCCAAAACTTTGTGATTTCTACTTCTTCACTTGTATTAACCTGAGTTACTTGATTATAAACTGTTTTAGCCGCCTTATAAAACTCGCTCGTTGGTTCTATGGAAAAAGCAACTGGTTGCGCTGGCTGAGAAAATGTAATATTTGTGTTCAAAAACGGGGTACATTTGGACCAATTCGGAGCAAGTGGCGTCATATTTCTGGCATCTGTTGGAACCCACTTATCATTGCCCACAGCGTTGGTGTATGGTCTTTGAAACGGATTTAAGTAACTTTCATGGCCACCATCAATTTTGGAAACCTCAAATATTGCTTTTGCTACTTGCTTTCCGAAGAAAATAGACCTATCAACAGTAACTTTATTCCCCTGTACAGCCAGTTTTTCGTATTGCAAATTTTCTAAGCTGTCAATACGAACTCTATTTTCAATGGATATTTTCTTCTCGAAAAGAGAGCGTAAAATATCCGCCATTGCAGCATTCACTGTAATAGCCCAATCATAAGCATATTTTGTGTCTGCTTGAGGCATAGAACCCGTCGGTAAAACATTAAGCTGCCCTTCTAAACTTTCAGCATTAGGAATACCTCCGTATACTGCTTGATAAGCAGTCAGTCCCGAATAGCCATAAGCTCTGGCAGCTTGGGGTGGGAAAAAAC
>JANMYC010000844.1:0-3776 GCA_031381715.1 Saprospiraceae bacterium | reverse complement strand
CCAAAATGATAGATGCAAAACTCGCTCTTAAAAATGCCGCATCCGTAAAAGAGGATTGAAAATAGCCCGTAAAAAGCAATATTAAAAAAGCAGGAATCGCTAAGGTTGAAAATGCGACAGCCGCAATACTCAGCGAAGGCATATCATGCAGTCGCCTTGCTAAAAGATTGGCATTCAAGCCATAACCCACCGTTGCCAATACTATCAGCAACGAATAGCCAATGTCCCCATCGAATTTGAAACCATCTTTTGAAACAAATAATAAGCACAATCCGAAGAAACCCACTAAAACAGAGGCTATTTTCTGCCTATTCGTTTTCATTTGATAAAATAAAACGCCCACTAAAATCGCAAAAAGCGGCGATAAAGCATTCAAAATACCCGCCAATGAACTATTAATGTGCTCCTCCGCAATGCAAAAAAGGAAGGCTGGAATGAAACTACCTATCGTACCCGAAAAAACAATTGTCACTGCTTTTTCCATCGATATTTCACGAAATTGACGAATGGCAACGGGCAATAAAACCAAACCCGCACTAAAAATGCGCATCGCAGCCACCTGATAAGCTGAGAGCTTGACAAGCCCTTCTTTCATCAACACAAAAGAACTTCCCCAAATCAAAGTCAGGATAAAAAACAATCCCCAATTCATTATATTTTTCATGTTGCAAAAGAAACGTGTATTTTTGATAAATAAAAATACTTTATTTCGATTAATTGATAACAAAATTCAATCAGTTTGGAAGATTGAAGATGCAAAGACGAAAGATATAAGACCTAAGACTAAAGTAAAAGCAGTGTCTTCAATCTTCCGTCTTTGCATCTTCAATCTTTTCTCTTAAATCTTAAAAAATGGATATTCGCACGCTTCAAAATTTCCTTCAACTCTCCGAAACGCTTAATTATCGGAAAACGGCGGAAAGCATTCTCATTGCTCAACCCGCGTTGAGTCGTCAAATCCGCATTTTAGAAGAAGAAATTGGAGCTGAACTTTTTATTCGCACCAAACGCAGTGTGCAATTAACGGAAGCGGGGTTATTCTTTAAAAATGAGGTACAACGCATGGTTCAGCAAATGGATGAAATCGTGCACCGCACCGCCGAAATCCATCGGGGCGAGGCGGGAACGTTGCGAATTGGGCACGCTTCTTCGTCGATGCACTCCGTTTTACCCCAAATATTAGTCACTCTGCGGGAACGTTTTCCGAACCTTAAAACGCTTTTGATAGAGGCGAGCAACCGTTTTGAAATAGAAGCCTTGCGCAATCGGGATATTGATTTGGGCTTTGCGCCGAATATGATTGTCCCGCCCGACTTCGAAAGTTTGGTCATTTATCGTGAAAATTTTGTGCTCATTTTACCCGAAAACCACCCCCTCAGTATTGACACGTTTCAGAGCGTCGCACAAGTGGCGCATGAAAATTTCATCATTCCCCCCCGCATGGCGAGTCATGGATACGTTGAAACCATTGAAGCGATATGTCAATCGGCTGGTTTTTTACCGCGTGTGGAGCAGGAGTCAGGACATTCTGCGACTGTCTTGCGCTTGGTGGAAGCAGGTTTGGGCGTTTCAATAGAACCTAAATCATCGCTCAGCGCACAGAATATGCGGGTAAAATTCATCGAACTGCACAATATTCCCCAAAAAGCTGAAATGAAATTGATTTGGTTGCGCGAGCGGACGCACAGCATTCAAAAGTTTTTAACTGTCATTGAATCCTTTATTACAGTTTAAATATGTACTACTTTGTACGTATTTGTCATTACAAGTGCGTACACGTCATGACAATTTCATTAATTCATTTTGCAATTTTTCAATCTGAGATTGATACCCCTCAGTAATATCCTTGAATTCGGCTTGATTTTGCTCAAAAATGGTTTCAATAACCATCTGACGCAACAGTTTATTGTCCCTAAAATCCTGCATACTCAGCGGCTTTTTAGAGGTTTCTTCGAGGTTTTGAATGAATTTGTTTTTTAAAGGGCTGGATTTGATGTGTCGGACAGCCTGTTCAGTTATATTAGGGTTCGTGGATGTCAACTCTCTAATGCGGTTATAAATCTCCTCCGTTTGCTCATTTTTTAAAGCATCTATTTGTTTTTTAAACGTCAAAAGAAGGGTTTGTTTCTCTTGAATCTTAGCCGTTTTTACCCTTTTTTCTTCCGTTTCACTCGTAAAATTCTGCCTCAAAGCTTGGAGAAAAAATCCCGCAGGGTTTTTAAGTGAGCCATTCTTTTGACCATCCTCGGTGACTCGAATGGCTTTTAAGATTTGAGCCTCCGTTTTACTTTTTAATTCATTCATAAAAACAGTTGGGGACACACCAAAAGCCATCACAACTTTTTCTTGAAAACGCAAATAAAGCGTGTCTTCAGTTTTGGAAGTATCAGCAATGACTGGCATTGTATCATCAGGTACGGGCAATGCTTGAGAAATAGCGGGCTTTTCTGCCTTTTTATAAAATTCAAAAAGCAAGGCTTCTACTCTCCTACCGCGTTTTACTTTACCTATTTTGGTTATAGTTATGTCCGTAAAGCGATTTATGTCCTTAAAAGCGGGTTCAACGATTTTTTGATAAAAGTTGGCAAAAAGCGGGTATTCGGTCGTTATTTCAAAGATTCTCTTTAAATAATCGACCTCTAACTGCCTTCTACCGATGCGTTCGTATTGTTTTAAATGCTCATAAATCCTTAAAGTGTAGTTGCTTTTAAGGCTTGTGATGTTCTCAATATCGTAACTCGTGAATTTTTCCTTCAATTGCAGCAATAAAGGCTTCATTTCGGGATGAATACAGACCTCCACATACTCGTTTTTCACCCTTGTTTTATCGTCTTTAGCCTCTTTTAAGGTATCGGTCATGATGATAATGGGATATTTCCGCTCTCGAACCGCCCCTTCCACTTCATAAGGCACGTAAAATACTTTTTTGAGCAAATTATCTGTCGCTTCTCGCAGCAAATGGTAAGAAGCCTTATCTTTATGCAACTTAAAATCATCAATCACATCGCGGAGATAAATCCTAAAAGGCTGAAAATCAATATCTTCTGGTCGAATGATAGTCAAAAGCTTGGTAAAAACGCGCGTTTCCCAAATATCGAACTTATATCGGGCTTCTACCAAATCATTGGACTTCCGAATAAGCTTTATTCCTTTATTTTTAGAAGCAATTTTCTTCATTTCAGCATTTTAACAGAGAAAACTCAATATTTACCCATGAACTATAACTTATTTAGGTAAAAAAGACAAATACCTAAAAAAGTTATAGATAAACACCTAAAACGGGTCAAATACGGGTGTAAATTAACAAAAAAGTTTCCTAAAATGGTTATACTTTTTCCTATTTTAGTTATATTTTTTCCTAAAATGGTTATATAAAACCCTAAAATAGTTATATTTTTTCCTATTTTAGTTATATTTAAGTGTATAAATGCTTGATTATCAATTAGTTACAAAGCCTTAAAATACAAAAAAGGAGTAAATAAATAAAATACAACAACAGAGAATTTCTTGTTGATGTTGTTCTAAAATGGTTATAGTTAGAAACTAAAAGCTGCTCCTTTTTATCAAAGGAACAGCTTTTATTCGTGTTTTTTATGCCATTTTATACATCTGTTGTTTTTTCTGCGAAGAATTTTTTCAACAGCGAAACTACAAGATGCGTCATGGTTTGCCCCGATTCGTCTTTGTGCAGTTCTATCTTTGCGAATAATTCGTCGGGTATATCTATTGAAATGCGGCTTCTACCGTCTCGCTTACTACTCGTCGCGGGTTTCGAT
>JANMYC010000842.1:0-1761 GCA_031381715.1 Saprospiraceae bacterium | reverse complement strand
CAGTTTTCTAAAAATTGTATTTGTTTTGTCTTGAAAACACTAAATATCAATCTTATTTTTTTAAGTACTACTTATACCGAATTCTTTAAACCTTTTCTATCTTTGTTAAATCAACCCTATATTTTTAGGTAATATTTTTTGAAATCAAATTCAAGATTACAGCTTACCTAAAATACAATCAAAAACCCGAATTTTAACAGTGAGAAGAAGCCAACTATGAAAGAATATCTACTAAAAACTCTGAATATTCGCTCAAATGAAGCTGCACATGTCTATACGTTGCTCAAAATTAAGTTTGTTTTAGGCTTAGCGACATCATTTCTTGTAGTTGGGAGTATGACCTTATTTCTATCTACCAATTCGGCGCATGAATTACCATCTATTTATTTACTTGTTGCACTGCTGCTTTTGCCTATTAACTATATCTATAATTATCTTGACCATCACTACAAACCCGTTAGTGTACTGCTCATTATTACTGCATTTTGTAGTGTATCAACAGCAATATTATTAGCCACAAATTATATTTTAAAAGATAGTGATTTAGCTTTTTTGATTACAGCCTGGAATGTGGTTCTGTATATGTTGGTTGGCTACGCATTCTGGGGGCTATCCTCCACTATTTTTAATGTAAGAGAAAGTCGTCGGTTATTTGCAATTATCGGTGCTGGCGATATTCCTTCTAAATTATTGGGTTATTTGGCAAGTTCTCTCATTATACCCATAATTGGTGCCTTCTATTTTTTGGAGATTTCGGTTGTTTTATTCGCTTTGTGTTATGCTTATTTCATTTATATCAAGAGCGAAATTCCTAAAAGTGAGATTCATGAAGTACACGCGGTACTTGAAGAAAAACATAAAAACTTTTTGCTGGACATCTTCGGCAACAAGTTGATTCTCTATATTTCGCTTTTATCTTTCATAGCTTACCTCGTATATTTATTCATTGATTATACTTTTTTAAGTGAAATAAAAGAAAGATTCCAATCTGAAAAAGAATTAGCAACGTTCATTTCCCTCTTTTTTGCGGGTGGGCGAATATTGGCGTTTATCTTTAAAATGATTTTTTCAAGTAGAGTTATTTCCAATTTAGGCTTGTCCAAATCGTTGATGCTCACGCCCGCTATTTCATTTTTTATGTGCTTATCCATTTTAAGCCTTTACGGCTTGGGTGAAAATCCACATGCTTTCCTCTACCTTTTTGGCTTAATGGCAATCGTTTCCGAGATTTTACGCTCAGTCATTCAAGAGCCCGTCTTTTTTATTTTATTCCAACCTTTATCCATCCATACTCGACTCAAGGGGCATTTGGTAGCGAAAGGGTACATTTTCCCCATTGCACTATTGCTATCAGGCGTTTTTTTAAAACTGATATTAAAAGATGATAGCCCACTTTCCATACCTTTTATTGTGGCTGTAATCATTATTCATTTAGTTCTATGGATGATGGTTATTCCTTTAATAAGGCGCGAATATTTTAGTGCAGTATCAAGATCTATTCAAAGCGGTTTTTTCAAAGGACAATCCATGTTTTTGGAAGATGGCGGCGCTCAAAGTGTCTTGTTAGATAAAATAATTACTGGAAAGCCGATTGAAATTATTTACGCCTTGGATATGCTTGAACGCTCCGGTTTTTCAGATTATGATGCCGTTTTAGGTCAAACTTTTAAAAATAATACAGATCCTCAGCTACTGACCTTCATTTTAGATAATATCAGAAAAAAAAGAACGATACACCTTTTACCCTACATAAAAGATGCT
>JANMYC010000813.1:0-1540 GCA_031381715.1 Saprospiraceae bacterium | reverse complement strand
ATTTTGAAGATAAGATGCGTCAAGATATCTCCAGTTTTTTAAATAAAAATAGCTTTAAAAACGGCGGGCGACTGAGGGGGCGACAAATAACGCCCGACGGCATCATGTTCAGATTTGGCATTTCAGGGATTTATATGCCTTACATTGGTGAAAGTAATATAGATAATGCCACTCATCCACTTGAAAAGCCTTTCACAATGGCGCATGAAATGGCGCACGGATACGGTTGGACGGATGAAGGAACAGCCAATTTTATAGCCTATTTGGCTTGTATCAATTCCAATGATTTATTGACTCAATATTCGGGTTATTTGATGTATTATCGCTATGTAGCCAGTAATTATCGGCGCGTAAATCCAGAAGCCTATAAAGTTTTTAGAAGTCAATTGCCCGAGGGTTTGGTTAAAGATTTAGAAGCTATCAATAAAAGTATTCAAAAATACCCCACTTGGTTTGAAACCGACAAAATGAATAATGCTTTTCTGAAAGCGCAGGGTGTGAAAGAGGGAACAGCGAGTTATAGCCGCGTGGTAACGCTGGTTTATTCGTGGAGAAATAGGAAAAATGGGGAATAAAAATTCATAAATCTAAAAAAATAGGGGAATTTTAAAAATTCCCCTATTCTGATTTCAAATTACTATACACCCATTTGTGATTTCACGGGGCTTTTATTTTTAAATTTTTTAATGGATAGAATGACTAAGTATACCAAGCCTGCAAGCCCAACCAAAGCAACCAATACGGCTAAAACCTCCTGCCCATTACAAGCCAAACCGCACGCCGCCGCCGCCGCTAACCACGCAAATGCCAGTGCCGCCAATATCAAAAGAATGCCCCATAAAACATGATTATCCTTTTTATCTTCAATTTTTTGAAGCGACAAAAGTCTTTTTTCAAAATGCTTACGCAACATTTTTTTAAATAAATTCTCTTTTTTAATGGGCGCTTTATTAGTGAAATTATCCTTGTTTTCGCTTAAAGGATTGACGGTTTTATCCCCTTTTAAAAAAGAGGAAGGAGATTCAAAAACAACGTTAATAGATTGAAAATCAGGCATTTGTGACTTTTCAATTGCGGGTGCGTTGACTTTACAATCCAGATAAGTAGGAATGGAATATCCAAAAAGAAGGAAGACAAAAAGCTGCGACATAAAAAGTGAACCCATCGAAATTTGTTTCAATGAAAAGAAACGGGAAATTGTCGCTTCATTGGATAATAGTTGATGAGAAGGATATAGCCAAACCGCGCCAACCATGATGGCTAAAAGAAGATACGTCCATGGTGCAGTGGATAAATGAAAGCCATTGGCGAATAAATATAAGCCCAATTCTACGCCTAAAACAGATAAAAAAATTCGTGTAAAACCAATGAATAATCGTGCTTGAAAGGTATGTGTTTTTGCCCAATTGTGAACGACTCGATTGATTTTCATAAGGGTTGGATTAGAGAGGTGAAACGAAAAGATTTTATAAGTTTCTCGTCGGGCGATAATTAGCCTAAATTTAAATAAAAAACTCCACAAAATCAATATTTCAAACCT
>JANMYC010000805.1:0-1744 GCA_031381715.1 Saprospiraceae bacterium | reverse complement strand
CCATCAATATCAGTAATAACGCCGTTTGAAGTGCCTTTTTCATATACACTCGCACCAATTAGGGCTTCTTTACCCGACGTTACTTTTCCTTTTATGGCTATTTTTTGAGCAAAAACACTCAAATTCATACTTATAAAAACCACTAAAAAGGAGTTTTTAAAAATGATTTTATTGAGTAGAAATAATTTCATAGTGAGGTGATTTTTTTATGAGAGGAATGATTCATTATTCTATGGAATATAATTAGGCGTTGAATATAACTCAATTCTAAGGTAGAAAATAGCTAAAATGGAAATTATTTCCAACACTCTGGTTTTATTCAGTTTAGCCTTTTTAATTATAAGAATGCATAATAGGCAAATAACATATAATTTTAAATGAAAAAACATCATTTTGACCTTATTTGGTTAGGAAATTGTCTTTTTAATTTTTAACGGCATCCAGCCATCCTCCTTTAAATCCCGCTTTTTTTAAACCTGCTACGACATAAGGATTTTTTTTCATCAAATTCCAAACAAATTGGGAACGATAATTTTCAATTTGAATGATAATAGGTCCTTGATCAATGCCGAGATAATCGCTGTCAATCCACCCATTTTTATTTTCTTTGCCAAAAGTATAAGTCATATTATAAGCATCTTTGAAACCGTATTCAGTCACGAGAGGCGTATTGGCATATTTATTCCACATTTTTTCAAGTGCTGGAATGCAAATTTCAGGTGCAAAAGGTATTGAACCACCTACCGCAGTTGGGGCAATAGTTCCGTCGTCCACAACTCTAATTGAAGCAGCCCCTCGAGCACTATATCCCATAAAATGAACCTTTGTATTATTCATTGTTGCGGTTGTATCTTTAGGGCCATCACAAGCCGTCAAACCCCATTCATTGGCATCATAATTTTTAAATTTAGCGGTATTATCCATGCAATATGCCCGATTGGCATAAGTAGCCCTCCTTGAATTTTCAAAATAATCTATCCCTTTTTTTTGATTGTAATTATCATGAATCCCCTTAAAATCAATATACATATGGCTGTATTGATGCCCAAAAAGGGGTTCAAAATTGATGTGTTCTTGACCATAGAAAGTTGCCCATTGGTAAGGTTCACACCACCGTTCCCAAGCATCCGCAGGAATCGGGTGCGTAGGCGAACCTATTGCTAAAATAAGTAAAACCATCGCTTCATTATAGCCAATCCATTCATTTTTTAAAAAGCCTTTATCAGGGTGATAGCCCATTGAAAGATTCTTTTTTTCATTTAAAAACCACGACCATTCTACGCGCCGATACAAGTCATCCGCAACTTTTCGGATAGCAATTTCAGTTGGATTATTTTTATCAAAATAACTCATTACCGATAAAACACCCGCCATCAATAAGCCCGTATCGATGCTCGAAAGTTCAACATTTTCAAAGCGCAAACCTTTTTCGTGGTCTAAAAAGTGATAAAAAAAGCCGTGAAACCCAGTAATACCTGAATTTTCACCTCCCTGTGGGGCATTCCATAAAAATTGCATGGTTTTTAGAACCCGTTCAGCGGCTTGTTCACGAGTAATATATTTTTTTTCAGCGCCGATGCAGTAAGCTGTTAAACCAAAACCTGTTGCAGCAACACTGGAGAAATTACGTTGTGGATGTCGGTCGGGTACTTGGTTGTTTTTATCTACCAAATCCCAAAACCATTTAAAAGTACGATGTTCTAATTCTTCAAGTGAGAATGGTTTTGTATTAGCGGGTGAAGTT
>JANMYC010000778.1:0-5941 GCA_031381715.1 Saprospiraceae bacterium | reverse complement strand
TTATAAGTGATTGATTTTTAGTTTTTTATGTCAAAATACTGAGGGGTAAGTAATTTCCGCTTTGGCGAAGAACTTTCCAAAAGTTGTAATTTTTGGAAAGTTGTGCTTCAATTTTAGGCTATTTTTATTGAAAAAATGCTTAAAATACTGAGGGGGTACTTTCCATATTCTCGGTAAAAAAATATACTTTTTATGTAAAAGCTTAGCCATAATCGCTTGCGCGATACTTAGCCACTGATTTCACTGAAATTGACTGATTTTACACTGATTTTAAATACAATTTTAGTATTTCACTTCTAAATCAGTGGCTAATCGGTTACCTTTTTATAAAACCGTTAATTTATAAGCCCCTTTCCAGTTCACCGTTTTTCCATCAATGATGACAGAATGATTTTTTTCTTTTTGAAAATCTTGGTTTGCGACGACCAAAAGCCACGTCTTTTTCTCTTTATTGCGTATTTTCAAAAAAGTATAGTCTTTTTGTTCGCCCAAAATCTCTATTTTTTCAATATCAGAATAGGCATTAATCGCCTTTTCAGTAACAGGCGAATAACTTCCATGCGCTTCTAAAACCGATGCGAATGTGGTGTGACTTGCTTTTCGCCGAAGTATCATCATGGGATCTCTTCTCAAATTGAAATTGGGGTCGGTGGCGCCAACCCTGCCCAAAATGACGCTGTCTTTGTTAGTGGTGGCGGATAAATAAGTATAAAAAATGCCATTGCTCAACCAAGAAAAACTGCTATTCCCTTCATTGGCTTTGCCATCGGCTTCTTTCCAAATATGTTGATAGCCGTTATTATTGCCCAATTTTTTCAATTCATTCGGTATTGTCGTTTTAAAATCGGTTGAGATTACTTGACCCATATAGTAAATCGGCAAATCATAAGTGTTTTCAGATTTAGCATTGACTGTAAGAATATCTACCAAAAATGGATTTTTAAACTCTTTTGTATCCACCATAACCAAAGTTCTATTGAGGCGAACACCCGCATAAGCATTTGTATCGTGTGAACTAATCGCTTGAATGTCGGGATTAGAAAAATCGTAGAAATTTAGACTCGGCGCGTGTTTATCGGCTTCCTCTACATTCGCATCGTATTGCGTTGTTTGATTGACAACCAAGGTGTTATGTCCAATAGTTTGCTTTGCAAAACTTGAATTTTCGGGCAAATAAACGCCGCCTGCTTTTTGCTCAATATTGACAAAACGCGCCATGCCGTAGTCTTGCACAACCTCGTTGCCATTTTCATAAAACGAATAAGACAATTGGTCAAAATGCCCGTGACCCATGCCATGCGTACCTGCCTTGAATACCACATTAAAATCGTTTTTAGTCCGAATGATACCCAATGCCCCACCTTTTCCATCTATGCCATCTCTATAAATCACCGATTTATTGATCCAAGGCATTTTTTTATTGATGTTTTTGGCAACTGAAAAGCCCGCTTCGTCCAATGTTACTTCGTTTTGCAACGCCGCTATTGAAAGCAAACTTGGGTCTTTTTTACCATAACGATAGGCTATATCCACTGACGAAATCAAAGAAGAATTGTAGATAGACATGCCTTTTTGAGCATCGTTGAGTGGGAAAAACTCGCCTTTTGATGTCGTTTGGTCTAATAATGAATAAACAGATTTGAGCAATAGGCTGTCTTTATATTGAAAAATCTTTAAATCTGGTCGTGTATTTTCCAAACTTACCGCAAATATCAAAAATGGATAAGCACTGTATCGGTGATAATACGCGCCTTCCGTAAACAATCCATCTATTGAAAAAAGCCCTTCAATCTGCGCTAAAAAGCCGCATTTCTCTTGACCAAGATGTTTAATAAGTCCGCCATCGTTGTCTTTTTGATTTGTCAAATTTTTGGTTTCAGGAGCGCCGTATAAGGCTCTTTTCACAAACTCATCGTTGTTCATAACCAAACCAATCATTCCCACGCCCGCACAACCCCAAGTAGAATGATTGTGTATCCGATTAAAAAACTGTGGGTTTTCAAGAGAAAGAAAATTTACATAAGGCACAAACAAATCTTTCTCAATACGGTCTCTATCTGCTTTGGTTAACCAATCATACACACAATCATAGGCTTGACTGACGCTCACGAGCCAATTGGCATCATTGAGGCATTGCCAAAACAATTTGCCCCGCGAATAAGAGTTTTTGGCAGGATGCAAACCCAAAGTCGGATACAAATCGGCGTATTTATGTAAAATGGTTTTAAGGTATTGAGCATATTTTACATCACCTGTTATCTGAAAAAGCAAACCTGCATTTTCCATCGTATTATAGTTTTTGCGATGTACTTCGTGCGAATAACCACCTGCCAATTCTTTTGGAATAGGCACATCTATGGGTTTTTCTATTTCTTTATCCACTGCTTTTCGGACGGCTTCAAAAGATTTGTCATACATTGGCGTTTTGCCAAGATTTGCCTTGATTTCTTTCAAACCTTGTTTTGTCAACGTCAAACAAGGATGCGTTTGGGCATTCATGGAAGTCGTTTTCAAAGAAATTATTAAAATGAAAAAAATAAATTTATTGCTCATTTTCTGCCAATTACTGTTTTATCATCCCCTAAAATTGCTTTTCCTTCTTCTTTACTAATATTATTTTGGCTAAATCCTTCTCCTTTGATTGAGAAATCTTCTTTTTGATTTAAAATACAATGATGTACGACTGCCTTAGGTTCGCCCACAGAAAGAGACATTTTGATACACTTACTATTTGAAAACACCGAGTTTTTGATTTCTGTGTTCTGAACGCCCACCAAACTAATTGCCGCACTTGTGGTGTTTTTCTTACCAAAACCCACATTCTTAAACTCCGAATGATTAATAGACAGCAATCCAGCCGTTGTGCTTTCATCTGACCCTCCTCGATAGAGGACAAAGGCGGCGCCTTCAATGTCCGTAAAACTTGAATTTTCAATCAAAATGGTTTCGGCATTGTAAAGTCCAATGTCATCTGTTTCTTTGTCTAAGGCTAAAACGGCACCTGAAATTTTAGAAAAAGAGCTGTTTTTTATCGAAATTGTATCTGCGAAAGTGCTTGCAGCGACTTTCAAAACATTAAATACATTATTTACATCCAAGTTAGTGATTTTGCAATTTTCAATAAATAAGCAATAGTTTTTATTCATGGCATATTTGCTCGTTGTAATCAAAGCGTTTAAAGGGCTATCAGAGGCTAATTTGCCATCCAATTCAAGGTTTTCAAGTCTTAGACTTCCACCGTTTTCTATTTGAAATAAATTGGTGGTTTCAAATGTAACGACTGTGCCTTTTTCGCCTCTAATCGTGATAGGATGCAGTATTGAAATAACTTTGGTATGACTATAATCCCCAGCTGAAAGCTGAATAATATCTCCTACCGACGAGTTAGCAACGGCGTCAAAAAGGGTATTTAAACCGCCACTTATTTTGATTATTTTTGGCTTCTCACCAGCTAATGTTTTAGTATACCATTTAACACCTGTATTTTCTTTGGTCGCTACAATGCCTTTTATTTTTGCCCCAAAATTTTCCTTAATCTCTTTTGTACCATTGGTTTGGGTGATTAATGTACTTTCTAAAACATTAAAACCCGATTTGCTCGGAAAATCCGTTGGTTTATTGACAACATTATTTTCAAAACTAATGCCCGACAAATTAGCATACACGCCAAAGTGTTGTGGCGCATTTGTGTTGTAAAAAAGGTTGTTTTTTATGGCTGTACTTTGTGGTGCTTCGCTTCTTTCTTTGTCGTTTCCCGCGCCGAGTTCGATATGACTGCAATCCACAAAAGTATTATTTGAGATATTCGCCTCTTTCACTGAAACATATCTATTGATGGGCGAATTTGGCACACCATTCATCACGGTCAAAGCCCCTCTAAATCTGTTACCTGTCAAGCCTTCGCAATAATTATTGATAACGGTCTGTTTTTCGTTGATAACCCTTATTCCGCCCGTAAATGCCTTACCATTTCCTATCAAAACATTGCCTTCTACCCAAGCTTCATTGCCATGTCGCATGGTTAATGTGCCTTCACACTCAAAAAAAGTATTGAAGCGATAGATATTTTGATTTGATTTATTGGAAATAATTTCTTGTTCGCCATTACAGCGGTCAAAAAAGTTGTATTCTACTATGGATTGTGAATTCATCATCGAATTATGACTTACGCCTATTCTAATCGTTTCACCACCGTTTCCACCGAGGTTTTGTCTAAATCCAAAATAATTATGGTCAATTTGGTGCTTATTTTCTACACTTTCTTTGGTGTCTAAGCGAACAATTAGAGTTACGCCTTGATTTCTTTTGTCAAGAAATTGACAAAAATCCACCCGATTATTTTTGCCAAAAAGCACCACCCAAGCCTCTACATTATTGCGTTCAGGGCTATTGAAATTGTCAATAACACATTCGGTAAGTCGGCAATTGTTTGCAAAAACCTTTGAATCCTTTCTGAAAGCAATTAAATCTTGAGTTGGTGAATAACCATTTTTAAAAACCAAACCCTCTACAATCAGAAACGTACCTGCAATTCTCAAATTTGATTTTCCAGTTATAATGACCTTACCTTTTTGTTGTGCTTTCAATATGATAGGTTTGGCGGCAGTTCCAGTAGCTTCAAAAAGAATTTCAACATTGCGCCAAGTGCCATTAGACATCACAATCACATCGCCCGCTTTGGCTTTTTTTATGGCTGCGTTTAATTCAGCCAAGTCTTTGGCAAATAAATCGGCAGCGAAAATGGGTACTTCTAAAATCAGAAAAAATAAAAAAAATAGAAATTTCATTAATAAATCTTGTTGCGGTAGTTATTTAAAACGGATGATATTTTGTTCAAAAATACCACTGATTAATTTGTATTTTATAATTTTAACAGAATATTTTTAAATTAAAAACGATATTTAACAAAATTAAATTCCGATAACGTTACCGGTAACGTTCTCGGTTGTCAAGTATTTTTTTTCAGTAAATTGTTTTATCAAAAATGGAAGGAATACGATAGAATTACTAATTTTGTCGAAAGAGCTTTATCACTCGTTTCTTTGAAATTTTTTGAAAAAATACTGAGGGGGGTAACTTACACAAGGAAATTCTCAATATAATTCCAAATAGCTTCGAGCATTTGGCGCGTTAAAAAGTAAGGTAAATGAATTTACGTCCACATAAGCCCACCATAAAAGATATTGCAAGTGACCTTAACATATCGGTTTCCACCGTCTCACGAGCGCTGCGTGGCATGCCCGATGTCAATCCGCAAACACTTAAAGCCGTATTGCAGCACGCTGAAAAGATTGATTATCAACCCAATATGGCTGCTTTGAGTTTGGTTAAAAAACAAAGCCAGACTATCGGTATCATCGTGCCAAATATGGATTATTTTTTCGCTACCGCCATTCGGGGCATTGACGAGGCGGCATTGGAAGCGGGTTATACCATTATGATTTGCCAATCAAATGAATCTTATGGGCGCGAGGTGGTGAACACCAAACGCTTAATGGCGAGCAGTGTGGATGGTCTAATCGTTTCATTATCAAGTGAAACCAATAATATTGATCATTTTCGACGGGTTTTACAAAAAGATGTTCCCATTGTTTTTTTCGACCGCACGAGCACAGACCTCAATGTGTCGGGTGTTGTCCTCGACAATTCTTACGGTGCGGAACAAGCCGTAACGCACCTATTTGAGCAAGGTTGTCAACGAATAGCTTTGTTAGGCAGTCATGAATTTATGTCAATCAGCAAATTGCGTGAAAATGGCTATCGCACCGCTTTAAAAAAAGAAGGCTTAAAAATAGATGAAACATTCATTTTTCACTGCGATTTCAATCAAGAATCTGCCTACCAAGCCACCGTCCAACTATTGCGCAAGCGTTTGGTTTTCACCACTTCGCGCCCATACGATTCATTTGATTGGCAAATCATAACAGTATAGCCCGCTTCC
>JANMYC010000771.1:0-1644 GCA_031381715.1 Saprospiraceae bacterium | reverse complement strand
GAGAATTGTCGATTATTTGGGTCAACCTACTTAGTTTAAAAAATACACAACAAATCTAATTTTTATTTTTAAAAACTCAAAATACTGAGGGGGTAACAAATCATGAAACGATACGCCATTGGAGATATTCACGGTTGTTTAAATACATTTAAAACCATTTTAAAGCAAATCAATTATTCAAAAGGGGATGAATTGATTTTGTTGGGAGACTATGCTGATAGAGGACCCGATTCAAAAGGTGTTTTTGATTTTATCTTTGAAATGTTAGATGATGGACATAATGTCGTGTGTTTGAGAGGAAATCACGAGCAGATTTTATTGAATTCTATGACGGATAATGAGGTTAAAAAAGGTTGGTTTCGGCACGGTGGTGTTCAAACTTTAATGAGTTTTGAAGCCGACGATGCAGAAAATATCCCTAAAAAGTACCTTGATTTTATGCTCAATTTACCCTATTATCATGAATCTGGTGATTATATATTTGTTCATGGAGGACTGAATTTTAAGAAAAAAGACCCTTTTGAAGATCAATATGGTATGATGTGGGAACGATATTGGTATGATAAAATCAAATATAAATGGTTGAGAAATAGAATAATTGTACATGGTCACACGCCCACTGCTAAAGATGAAATTGAAGATATGGGTAAATTAGTGCTTAAAAATCAATATATTAACTTGGATTGTGGCTGTTTTATGAGTCAAAGAAGAGGCGATATGGGTTATCTAGTTGCTTTTGATTTAGATTCCACTGAACTTCATTTTCTGAAATGTGTGGATGAGGTTATTTTTTAAAAAATACTGAGGGGTAAGAGTTTGATGGCTTTATATGTTTTAAAAACTAAAAAATGTTTCGACATCAAGGAGATAAGCGGACTTTTAAGCACAATCTTTATTTGGCGACCATACTTTCCATGATTGCGGGAATCGTCAACAGTGTCGGATTTTTATCTATTAAAACATTCACGACCAATGTAACGGGGCATTTCGCCGTTTTTGCGGAGGAAATTTTACAAAAAGACCCTTTTGATTCTTTTGTTTTTATTTCATATGTTTTGGCGTTTTTGTTGGGTGCGGCAACTTCAGGTTTTTTCACCGAATTGACTTTCAAATTCACGCCACAACGAGGTTTTGTAGTGCCCATTTTACTTGAATTATCCGTTTTGTTTTACGTGAGCACTTTTGATAACCATAATGTACAAGCTGATACGAATCGAATAGCCCATTTTTTACTTTTCGCAATGGGTTTACAAAATGCTTTAGTCACTCAAATTTCAAATTCCGTGGTAAGAACCACGCATTTAACGGGACTTTTTACGGATTTGGGCATCGAATTGTCGCAGTTGTTTTTTTACTGGAAAAATGAAAAACGTAAGACACTTTTAAAATCTATTGGGCTACGAATAGCCATTATTTTGTTCTTTTTGATGGGTTGTTTGTTAGGTGGTTGGTCTTACGGTAAAATAGGGTTTAACACCTTAAAAATCGCTTCTTTTTTACTGCTGGGTGCGCTCGTTTTTGATAATATTAAATATCAATTTTATACTTTAAAACGTAAAATTCGAGACATAACGGACGACCTTTAAATATTTTAATGTATTGAAAATCAATTAATTATGAAAATATTAGTTTTAGATAATTACG